>JACCSH010000105.1 GCA_013813125.1 Nocardioidaceae bacterium
GTCCCTTTCGGCGGCGGGAGCGAAGACGTCACCGATGAACGACTTCTGTGCAGCGGAGTAGTTCCCGACGACGACGAAAGGCGTCAAGACGGCAGAGCAGACGACTGCCAGCCAAACGGCCTCCACCCACCGCTGCGGCCCGGACATGACGCGCGGGCGCAACATCCACTGGCTCACCAAGATCGTGGCTACCCAAACCAGGCCCAGCGCCACTCCCGCGATGGTGACCAATGTGAGCCACCGCGGCTGAACGGACAAGCGGAAGAGCAGGTCGCGGCGCTCCATCAGCAGATAGCCAGCTGCCGAGGCACCGATCACGAAAGTCCCCAGGACGCAGGCACCCAGCCACCGACGTCCGGCGACGAAAAACGCGAGACCCGGGACGATGGCGCCCGATGAGGTCACTGCCAACGCCACCGGCAGCGTCAGGGGTCGACGAACCCGGGTATCGGAGGCTTCGTATCCTCCCGGGTGCTCTGCCAAGTCGGCTTTCCCAGCCTCTCTCCGGATGGTGCCAAAGCGAGTTTAGTCGGTGCACCTGCGCTTCGGTGACGAAGTAACGCGCCGCGTCGGAAACGCTGGCTCGCCACCCACTACAGTCGCAGCCATGATCCGGGTGGGCGTGATCGGCGCGCAGGGGAAGATGGGCTCGCAGGCGGCTCTGGCAGTCCGGTCGGCCGATGATCTGATACTGGTGGCCCAAGTCGACGTCGACGACGACCTCGCCGACTTAGTTGGCGTCGACGTCGCCGTTGACTTCACTCATCCCGCTGCCGTGATGCACAACATCGGCTGGTGCGTGGCGCACGGTGTCAACGTCGTCGTCGGTACCTCCGGTTTCACGAAGGAGCGACTCGCGGCTGTCGAAAGCCAGCTGGCTGAGGCGCCTGACGTGGGTGTGATCGTGGTCCCGAACTTTTCAATCGGCGCGATCTTGATGATGCGGTTCGCTGCCGAAGCCGCCAGGTTCTACGAGTCGGTCGAGATCATCGAACTGCATCACCCCAGCAAGGCCGATGCCCCGTCTGGCACCGCTCGACGCACCGCCGAACTGGTGGCCGCGGCCCGTTCGGACGCTGGCGCTGGGGCTATGCCCGATGCCACTGTCCAGCAGGAAGTGGGGGCTCGGGGAGCGACGATCGAGGGGGTTCCCGTACACAGTGTTCGGCTGCGCGGGCTGGTCGCGCATCAAGAGGTGGTTTTCGGAAGCGCCGGGGAGATCCTCACCGTCCGACACGACTCACTGGGCCGCGAGTCGTTTCTGCCGGGTGTGCTGGCAGCCGTGCGAGCAGTGGCGCGCACCCCCGGACTGACGGTCGGCCTGGACTCGGTGCTTGGGCTGGCGTGAGGAGAGGTTGCCGGGCGAGGCGGCTGGGGGCCCTCTGATGCGCGCGCGGAACGTTGTGGTGGCTCTGGTCGTGCTGTTGGCCATGTACCTCACGATCGTGGGGTACATGGCCGTGCTGCTGATTCGCGCCGGAGGAGTTGTCCCCGTCACGCTCGGACTAGCCATCTTGGTGCTGCCCTTGGTCGGCGCCTACGTCGTATGGCGGGAGATCCAGTTCGGTGCTGCGACGGCCAGGCTCTCCTCTGAGCTGGTGAGTGATGGCCGCTGGCCAATCGATGAGCTCCCGCTGCGCCCTTCGGGGCGCCCTGAGCGAACCGCTGCGGACACGCTGTTCGCCCAGCGACAGGCCGAGGTCGACGCAGCGCCCGGTGACTGGGCGGCCTGGTACCGCCTGGGGTTGGCATACGAAGACGCCGGCGATCGCAGACGCGCTCGCGCCACCTTGCGGTACGCCATCGACCTCCACGACAGGCAGACCCGCTGACCGCAAGGCCTTGGACGCTGGCTCGTTGTGGTTCGGCGGCGCACCTGACGGAAGCACGACCAGCTCGTCGCCTAGGACTTCGCGCGGCTGGGCGCGGATTGCCGTACGGAGATTTCTGGTCAGTGCGGACGCAGATCGGTGTGCAGCCTGACCTGTTTGGCCAGCACTGCGCCGTCGCCATGCAAGTCGAGCTCGCGGTGCGCACCGTCCGGTGCCCAGCCCTGGCCGTCCAAGAATCCGCGCAGATGGTCGTCTGCGGCGTGCAACCACATCGTCGCCCGCTCGAAGCGGTCAGAGCGCATCGTCTCGACGGCGGCATGCAGCAGCCGGGACCCGTGGCCGGCCCCGCGGTGTTCGGGATCGACTACGAACTCGGCGATCTCTGCGTCCCTTACCGGGTCGGCATCGGCGTCCGTCGCGGGCGCTGTGGCGGCGAATCCGCGTATGTTCGCCCGCTCGAGCGCGACCAGCACCCGCTGCCTGGCGTCCCGAGGGCGGGCGATCGACGATTGCCACGCCTGCTCGAACTGGTCGGTGGGCAACGCCGTGAGGATCTCCCCAGGCAGTACGTCGGCAAAGGTCTGCTGCCAGGCGCGAACCTGCACCGCGGCGATGGCCGCCGAGTCCTGAGCCCAAGCCGAGCGCACGCTTACATCCGCGGTCGGAGTGGTCATGGAACGCTCACGTCCGCGGTCGCATTGGCCATGGACCGAATTGTCGCAGCTAGGTGGCTCCGAGCGACAACGCACACTGCGCTGGACGGTCAGACGAGCACGACCTCCATGCCTCCGTCAGTCAGAGCTTTCACGGCGTCGTGATCTGCTTGGTCGTCGGTGATCAGCATGTCGATGGATGCGATCGGGCAGATGCGGGCTAGAGCCGTTCGGGTCAGCTTTTCGGCTGAGCCGACCGCGACAACGCGCCGTGCAGCGGCCACCATCTGGCCGTTTATGCCAGCCTCTCCGAGATGTCGACACATCGCGCCGCCCTCGGCGTTGAGGGAGTGGACTCCCAACATGAGCAGGTCGAGGCGCAGGTCGTCTAGGAATCGCGAGGAGAAGGGCCCATGCAGTTCGTAGGACTCGCGGCGGGCAACCCCGCCGATGCAGACCGTTCGACAGTGGGGGCGCAGCACCATTTCGGTGGCGATGTTCAGTGCGTTGGTGACGATGGTGATGGCATCCTGGCCGAGGCTCATCAGGTCGCGACGCGACGCGATCGCGCGTGCGGTCAGAGTCGTAGTGGTGCCGCCGTTGAGCCCGACGACCATGCCGGGCTCGACCAGCGCTGCTGCGGCGGCGGCAATCCGATCCTTGGCGGTGGCGCCTCCGGTGGACCGGTACCGCGCCGGGAGGTCATATGCCACCGACGTTGCGACCACTCCACCATGGGTGCGGGTGGCGAGTTGCTGCTGCTCGAGCGACGTGAAGTCCCTGCGTACCGTAGCCGCTGACACACCCAGCTCACTTGCGGCATCTCCGACGCTCAGGGTGCCGCGGTCTGCCAGCAAGCTCAGCAGCAGACGCCACCGCTCGGAGCGTTGCTGCGGATGTTCGGTGGTCGTCATACCTCAGCCGCCCACCCGAGCACTGCGCTCACTTGACGCTTCCAGCAGTCAGACCTCCGACCAGTCGACGCTCGATCAGGGCGAACAGGATGGCGACGGGCACGATACTCACCACCGAGATGCCGAACACGTAGTGCCACGATGTGGCGTACTGACCTACGAACTTGGTGAGCGCAACCGAAAGCGGCTGGTTCGCGTCGGTCGTCAAGATCACCAAACTCGCCGCGAACTCGTTCCAACAGGCCACGACGGTGAAGATGGTGGCCGTGACGATGCCCGGCCAGACCAGCGGCAGGGTGATCTTGCGCAACACTTGCAGATGTGACAGCCCGTCGAGCATCGCGGCCTCCTCGAGCTCGACCGGAATGGTGGCAAAGAAGCTGTGCAGGATCCAGACGGCGAAGGAGAGGTTGAACGCGGCGTTGACCAGAATCATGGCTAACCAGGTGTCGTGTATGCCGATTGCCAGGAACTGTCGGACCAACCCCACCGCGAGCACGGTCGGCTGGAGCATTTGCGTGATCAGCACGAGGAAGAGGAAGGCAAGGCGACCGGGAAAGCGTCGTCTCGAGGTGTAGTAGGCCGCAGGGACGGCCACCAGCAGGACGAGCACGGTGGCGGCAGCCGAGATGGCAATCGTGCTGATGAGGTTCAGCGGCAGGGGTGTCTCGGGTGTGTCCCACATGGTCACGTAGTTGCGCGGCTGCCAGTCCGTGGGCAGGTAGGTGGGCTCGATGCTCAAGATCTCCTTCTTGGTCTTGAACGAGCCGAGCAACATCACGACATACGGGATCAAGAACAGAAAGGCAATGACGGCACCCACCGCCGTGAGGCCCCAGCGACGGCGCGGTGCTGCGATCCGGTGCGGCCGGCCTGCGGACGTCGGGACCGGCGGAGCCGGCGCCAGCGGCACTTGCGTCGCCATCGCTCAGTCCTCCCGCAGTGGCCGGGTGACAGCCATGTAAACGACGATGATGACCAGCACCAACCCGAAGTTGAAGACCGACAGGGCCTGCGCGAGGGCGGGTTCGCGGTAGAGCGTGAGCAGCTTGAAGGTCAGTGACGTGGTGGTGTCTGCCTCGATGCCCGGCAGGTCGCCGGTGATGACGCGCAGAATGGGCAAGGAGTTGAACACGTTGATGATGTTGATGATGACGGCGACAGCGAGCGCCCCCCGCAGTTGTGGGAGCACGATGCGGGTGTATCGCTGCCACGGGCTGACCCCGTCGACGTCGGCGGCCTCGAGGATCTCGGTGGGAATGGTCTGCAGTCCAGCGAGGATCGTGTAGGTGGTGAACGGTACGGACACGAAGACACCAACGACCATGGCCACCGCGAGAGCTGATGTGGGTTGCTTCGTGAAGCCGAAGGTCTCGTCGAGGACGTGGATCTGGACGAGGAACTTGTTGAGGATTCCGACGTTGGGTTCGAGCATGTAGTAGAAGACGGTGGTGGTCATCACCACGCTGGCAGCCCAGGGGATGAGGATGGCCAGTCGGATGGTTCGACGTCCGGGGAACTCCTTGTTCAGGAACTGCGCCAGCGCAAGGGAGATCAAGACCGTCACCAGCACCACGCCGGATACCCAGATCGCGGTATTCAGCAGGACCCGGGGCACACCGTCGTTCTCAAAGACCTGGCGGTAATTGTCCAGGCCCACGCCACCGCGATCGACCCCGCTCAACGAAAGATCCCGCGTAGAGGTGTAGACCATGACCCCGGCAGGGAACAGCACGATAGCCACGATCAGCGCCAGCGCAGGAGAGAGCCAGGGCAGCGCAGAAGCAGTCTGCTTCAGGCGCGAGCCGTTGCCGGCAGTCGCCATGGCAAGCTCCTCGACAGCTAGTTGGGGAACCGCGGGGTGGGACCTGGTCGCCTCGGCCCCACCCCCTCACACGAGCTCAGAAGCCGCCTTCGGCTGCCGCTTGGATGTCGGCCAGCACCTCGGCTGGGTCAGCGCCTTGGGCGATGGTGCCGATCTGTTGCTGGATGGCACCTTGGGTGGTTGGCCATGCGGGGTTGGTGCTCGGGTAGAACTGTGCCGAGGGCAGCAGCTCGAGGAAGGTCTGGATCGACTCCTTATCTGCCAGCGCGTCTGATCCGGACTGGGTGGTCGGCAAGAAGCCCTCGGCGTCGACGAACGTGGTGTACACCTCGGGCGAGAAGAAGAAGTCGAGGAACGCCGTGATGGCTTCTTGGTTGTCGCCGTCGTTCTTGAACGCCATCAGGTGGTCGGCAACGCCGAGTGTGACCGGAGAGCCGTCCGCGGTGGGAATCGCGGCCGTGTCGTAATT
>JACCSH010000331.1 GCA_013813125.1 Nocardioidaceae bacterium
ATCTCGAGGTGGGTTCGCTCGCGCCGGTCTTGACCGCGCTCTACGAAGACCCTGAGCTGGCCAAGAAGTTCGGCTACCTGCCGACGCTGAAGACGTCGATCGAGAACGCCGTTGCAAGGCCGGTGACGCCGTACTACCCAGCGGTCACCATCGCCATCCAGGAAAACGCATATCAGGCGATCAAGGGCGACAAGTCTGTCGAAGACGCCATCACGGACATGCAGGCAGCTATCGACACGGCCGCTGCCGGCTGACACGCCCGCACGGGTGCGGGGCGTCAGTCTGCTGCAGGTTGACGCTCCGCGCTTTCCCCCCTCCTATCTGACCCAGCCCAGGAGAACGTATGACTGCCACAGCCGGTGAGGCGGTAACCGACAAGGTCCGCGATGAGAGACCAAAGACTCCACGCAAACGCCATTCCGGCGAGGGCTCGGAGAGCAGACGAGCCGCGATGTTCATCGCACCGACATTGGTGCTGCTAGGCGTCGTCATCGCCTACCCGGTCGTCCGGGCGGTCTACATGTCCTTCCGCGAGGACGACATCCTCAACCCCGGCTCCGATGCGGGAAGTGCCGGATTCAGCAACTACACCCACTGGATCCTGCAGCAGTGTTCCTCGCTGTCCGGTGGTAGTGGAGACTGCCCGCCAGGCACTCTGGGCGCTCAGTTCTGGGACTCAGTGAACGTGACCTTCATGTTCACCATCATCTCCGTCGCGATCGAGGTGGTGCTGGGTCTGTGGTTCGCCATGATCATGAGCAAGGCGTTCAAGGGTCGTGGTCTGCTGCGCGCCGCCGTCTTGATTCCCTGGGCCATCCCCACCGCGGTCACCGCGAAGCTGTTCTACTTCATCTTCGCCAGCAGAGGGATCGTCAACTCATCGCTTGGCACGAATATCTTATGGACAGGCGACACCTGGCCAGCCCGCTTCGCCATCATCATCGCCGACGTCTGGAAGACGACGCCGTTCATGGCGTTGTTGATATTGGCAGGTCTGCAGCTCATCTCTGCCGAGGTATATGAAGCGGCGAAGGTGGACGGTGCCTCCGCCTGGCAGCGCTTCGTGCACATCACCTTGCCCCTGGTAAGACCGGCATTGATGGTGGCCGTGCTGTTCCGGACCCTGGACGTGCTGAGGATGTACGACCTTCCCGAGATCTTGACCGGAGGCGCCAACGGCACCACGACGTTGTCCATCCTGGTGGTCGAAGAGGTCCGAGCCGGTGCCTACAACAGTGCGGCAGCGCTCTCGACGATCACGTTCGTGGTGATCTTTGCGGTTGCCTTCCTGTTCGTCAGGTTCCTCGGCACGAGTGTCAACGACTCACAGAAATCCCAGACTAAGAAGGGAGGGCGCTGACATGGCGACATCGGTCCAGAGCCCGGATACGTCTACCAAACCCACGCCCGCCAGGAAGTCGAAGTCCTCGGCTTGGCCGACGGTCCGCACCTACCTGGGCGTTGCCATCGTGGTCGTGTGGGGTCTGTTGCCCTTCTATTGGATGGTTGTGACGGCGTTCCGCGACGTCGACTACACCTACAGCAAGAATCCGCTCCCGAGCAACATCACCTTCGACAACTTCAAAGCGGCGTTCGAAACCGATGCCGGTAACCACTTCGCGAGATCTCTCGGCAACAGCTTGATCATCGGCGCCTTCACCACGGTGTTCGCGATGATCGTCGGAGTCTTTGCGGCGTACGCGCTGGCCCGGCTGCAGTTCCGCGGCAAGTACGTGGTGTTAGGGATCATCTTGGGCGCCTCGATGTTCCCCGGAGTCGCTCTGGTTACGCCACTGTTCCAGCTGTTCACAGACATCGGCTGGATCGACACCTACCAGGCCCTGATCATCCCCAACATCTCCTTTGTGCTTCCACTGACCATCTACGTGCTGACGGCCTTCTTCCGTGATATGCCGTGGGAGCTCGAGGAGTCCGCACGCATCGACGGGTGCACCAAGGGGCAGGCGTTCCGCATGGTGATTCTGCCGTTGGCCGCGCCGGGCTTGTTCACCACGGCCATCCTGGCGTTCATCGCCGCATGGAACGAGTACCTGTTGGCCAGTCTGCTCAGCAAGGACAACGCTCGCACGGTGACGGTGGAGATCGCCCGCTTCCAAGGCGCGCTTCCGCGCGTCGAGCCCTACACCACGGTGATGGCCGCAGGCACAATCGTGACCGTGCCTTTGATCATCCTCGTTCTGATACTTCAGAAGCGGATCGTTGCGGGGTTGACCGCCGGCGGCGTCAAAGGCTGATGGCTGCTCGTTCCTCATCAGCTGGGGCCGGTAAGAGTGGCTCCGGATGGTGGGGACGCCAGTCGAACGAGAGAAAGTCCGAGCACCTCGAGACACTGATGGGGCTGCTCGGCTTCTTCACGGTGGTCGCGTTCGTTGCCACTGTCTGGGCCGAGCTGACTGGAAAGCCAGCGCTCGCTGAGGTGGGAGTGCTGGTCGCGTTCCTGGCCGCCTTGTACGTCACTTATCGATCCTGGCGCGACTATAACGATTCCTGATCCGCCCCAGTCCGCAGGGAGCGGTGGAGGAGCGTACTCTCCCATTTTGCGCCCTGGCGGGGGTTGCGGTTTCCGCCAGCAGGGGCAGGATATGAATACGACATCACCAGGAGGCGAACGAATGGCAAGGCCCGCATCATCTCCAAGACGTGGTGAGGGGGCTCGATCTCCTCGACCAGTCGCCCTGGCCGCGGGCCTGACGATCATGGGATCGATCCTCGCTGGCTGTGGCGACGACTCCGGGACGCCGACGCTCACGTGGTACATCAACCCCGACGCCGGGGGACAGGCCGCTGTCGCCGAAAAGTGCAGCACCGACGCGTACACCATCGAGACGCAGGTGCTCCCGCAGGACGCCAGCCAGCAGCGCATCCAGCTGGCCCGCCGGCTCGCGGCCGGTGACGACAGCATCGACCTGATGAGCATCGACCCCCCGTACACCGCCGAGTTCGCCAACGCCGGATACCTGGCGCCCATCCCGGACGACCTCGCGACCAAGCTCGAGGAGCAGTCCTTCCAAGGGGCTACGACGGCCGCCACCTGGGAAGACGAGCTCGTCGTTGCGCCGTTCTGGTCGAACACGCAAGTCCTGTGGTACCGCAAGTCCTTCGTCGACAAGGTCGGCATCGACATGAACAAGCCGGTGACCTGGGACGAGATCATCAAGGTGGCCTCCGAGAACGGCGGCACCGTTGGAGTCCAGGCCAACAAGTACGAGGGCTACGTCGTCTGGATCAACGCGCTCATATCCGGGGCCGGTGGCAGCCTTATCGAGGACGCGGAAGCTGGTGCGGAGGCAACGGTCACCGTCAACTCGCCGGAGGGTGCGCAAGCCGCCAAGGTGATCGCGGACCTCGCCGGCTCCGCCGCCGCCCCCGCAGACCTCTCGGTCTCTAATGAGGGCACGGCTGGTACGACGTTCGGATCGGACGAGGGGGCCTTCTTGGTGAACTGGACCTACATCTTCCACAACTACGACGAGTCGGACCCCGAGGTCGCCAAGGACATCGGTTACACCACGTATCCGCAGACCGTGGCCGGTAAAGAGGCGCGCCCACCTTATGGAGGGATCGGGATCGGCGTCAGCGACAACTCGCGGTACATCGATGAGTCGATGCAGGCCGTCGAGTGCTTGACCTCCGCCGAAAGTCAGGGCATCAATGCCGAGCTGACGGGAAACATGCCAGCCAGTGCGGGCGGCTACGACTACGAACCACTCAAGAAGCTCTATCCGCCCGACCTGCTTGCCCTGTTCCAGCAGAGTGTGGACGCTGCGGCGCCGCGATCGGTGACGCCGTACTGGAGCGACATATCCAGCGCCATCCAGAGCACCTGGCACTCACCGTCGAGCGTCGACGAGAGCACCCCTGAAGAGTCCGCGACGTTCGTCGAGGACGTCCTTGCCGGAGACACGCTGCTATGACGGAAAGGAACGGCTCATGACTACCGTCGTCGCGACGCCGGAAACAAAGGCAGGGAAGGCACCGAAGGCACAGGCCAGCGACCGAGCAGTCGGGGAGAATCGGCTGGGCCTGAAACTGGTGGCACCGGCGGTCGTCCTGATGCTGATCGTGACGGCATACCCCATGCTGCAGGCGCTCTACCTGTCGCTCTTCCGCTACCGCCTCACCACGGCCGACGAGCGCGAGTTCATCGGCCTGGGCAACTACATCACCGCTCTTTCGGACTCCCTGTTCTGGCAGGACCTGCTCAACACGCTGATCATCATGGTCGTCACCGTCGCGGTGGAGCTCGTGATCGGTTTCGCGTTCGCCATGGTGATGCACCGAATCATTTTCGCGCGCGGCATCATGCGGACCTCGATTCTGATCCCCTACGGCATCATCACGGTGGTTTCCGCCTTCGCCTGGCAGTTCGCGTTCAGCCTCAACAACGGGTTCGTCAACGGGTGGCTGCCGTTCGTCGCTGACGACTTCAACTGGTTCGGTGGCCACTGGTCGGCCATGTTCGCGATCATGGCCTCAGAAATCTGGAAGACCACCCCGTTCATGTCGCTCTTGCTGCTGGCCGGTCTCTCCCAGGTGTCCGAGGACATGCTGGAGGCAGCGAAGGTCGACGGCGCAACGTGGTGGCAGCGACTGTGGAAGGTCATCTTGCCCAACATGCGGGCGGCCATCATGGTGGCTGTGTTGTTCCGGGCACTCGACGCGTTCCGCATCTTCGACAACATCTTCGTGATGACCAAGGGAGCCGAAGGAACGGAGTCCTCCTCGTTCCTGACCTACCGACAAGTGATCGAACAGTTCCAGCTCGGAATGGGGTCGGCGCTGTCGGTGCTCCTGTTCCTAATGGTGCTGATCTTGGCGTTCGGCATCGTCAAGCTGTTCAAGGTCGATTTGGCACAGGCGAGAGGTGAAGGCTGATGAAGCGGAATTCCGGAGCTGGAATCTGGATCGGCTTCGCGGCGATCCTCGTCTGGTGCTTGCTGCCAGTGGTGTGGATCCTCTCGTTGTCGTTCAAGCCCGTCGCCGAGACGTCGGCGGGTAGTCCTCAGTTCCTGCCGGAGACGTGGACCATCCAGAACTACAAGGACATCCTGGCTGACGGGGACTTCACCAGGGCGTTGCTCAACTCTTTCGGCATCTCGTTGATCGCCACGCTGCTGTCGGTCATATTCGCGACGCTGGCGGCGTACGCCATCGCGCGCCTGGACTTCAAGGGCAAGCGGTTGGTGCTCTCCATCGCGCTGGCTATCGCGATGTTCCCGGTCGTGGCTCTGGTCGGTCCGCTCTTCGACCTGTGGCGAACCGTGCACCTCTTCAACACCTGGCCCGGCCTGATCATCCCCTACATGTCCTTCACGCTCCCGTTGGCGATCTGGACCCTGTCTGCCTTCTTCCGCGAGATCCCCTGGGAGCTGGAGCAGGCTGCCCAGGTCGACGGTGCGTCTCCGTGGCAGGCGTTCCGCAAGGTCATCGTCCCTCTGGCCGCTCCCGGTGTCTTCACCGCGGCGATCCTTACGTTCTTCTTCGCCTGGAACGAGTTCGTGCTCGCGATCTCGCTGACCTCCACCACCGCATCACGGACGGTGCCCGCTCAGCTGTCCTACTTCGTCGGCCCGGACCCGTTCAATCCGCCGTTCTCTCAGTTGGCGACGGCGTCTGTCGTGGTGACGATCCCGGTGATCATCATCGTCCTGTTGTTCCAACGCAAGGTCGTTGCCGGTCTCACCTCCGGCGCTGTGAAGGGTTGATGCCAAATGGCTGCCATTGAAATGAACCACATCGTCAAGAAGTACGGCGACGGCTTCGCGGCTGTCAACGACGTGACCATCGACGTCGCTGATGGAGAGTTCATCATCCTCGTCGGTCCTTCGGGGTGCGGGAAGTCAACGCTGCTCCGGATGATCGTGGGTCTGGAGGACATCACCTCTGGCGACATGGTGATCGGTGGCGAGAGGGTCAATGACAAGGCGCCCCGTGACCGCGACCTGGCCATGGTGTTCCAGAACTACGCGCTCTACCCGCACCTGACGGTCTACGAGAACATCGCTTTTCCGCTGCGGCTGTCAAAGCAGTTCAACGGTAAGGAGATCGACGAGAAGGTGCGCAACGCGAGCAGCACGTTGGAGCTCGATGAGCACCTGGAGCGCAAGCCGGCCAACCTGTCAGGTGGTCAGCGCCAACGGGTGGCCATGGGACGAGCGATCGTCCGCGACGCCAAGGCATTCTTGTTCGACGAGCCGTTGTCCAACCTCGACGCCAAACTCCGCGGTCAGATGCGGACAGAGATCTCTCGCCTGCAAAAGAAGCTGGGAATCACGACTGTCTACGTCACCCACGACCAGACCGAGGCCATGACGCTGGGAGATCGGGTTGCGGTTCTGCGGCGAGGAATCATGGAGCAGCTCGCGACACCTCGGGAGCTGTATGAGAACCCCGTCAACCTGTTCGTCGCCGGCTTCATCGGGTCGCCGCCGATGAACTTCCTGCCCGCGACCCTCGAAGGCGACATGGTCGAGCTGCCGTTCGGAAAGGTGAGAATCCCCGCCGACAAGGCCGAACGTGCGCACGGACGTGGCTTGCTCATCGCCGGTGTCCGACCCGAGCACTTCGAGGACGCGTCGGTCATGGACGCCGACAAGGTTGCCGAAGGCTCCACCTTCAGAGCAACCGTGGACGTGACCGAGTGGCTGGGCGACCAGCAGTACGCGTACATCCCCTTCGAGGCGCCGCCGGAGGTTCAGGAGCAGCTGACTCAGCTCGAGAGGGACCTCGACGGTGAGTCGCTGCGCACCCAGCTCGTGGTGTCGCTCGACTCGGCCAGCTGGATCCGCGACGGCGAGGAGATCGAGCTCTACATCAACGCGGCGAAGATGCATCTTTTCGATCCTTCGACCGGCGAGAACCTGACCGCGGCTGCGTCGGGTGACGAAGGGGCCGCCTCTCGACGCTCCTCAACAACCCGCGGTGAGGGGGATCGCGTCGCGACGGATGGAGCCTCGACTTCCAGCCCAGCCGGGGCACACCGCGGACCGGGTGGCGCCACCTCGGCAACCTGAGGCCGCGAAGCCCCACGTATTCTCGAGATACAACCGGGGGGCTTGAGCGCTGCGAGGGGGTTCGGATGGCCGCCATCGAACTGAGAGACGTCGTCAAGACCTTCCCCGACGGGACGTCAGCGCTTGACGGCGTCAGCCTCAACGTCGCAGACGGCGAGTTCATGGTGCTTGTCGGCCCGTCCGGATGTGGCAAGTCCACCATCTTGCGCGTGGTCGCTGGTCTCGAGGAGATGACGTCGGGGGAGGTGCTGATCGGTGGAAAGGTCGCCAACGGACTGCCGCCCAACGAGCGCAATGTCGCGATGGCCTTTCAGACGTACTCCCTCTATCCACAGCTGACCGTGTACGAGAACATCGCGTTCCCGCTTCGAGTTTCCAAGTCGTTCAGCAAGCGCGAGATCGACCAAATTGTCCGAGACGCAAGTCGCACTCTTGGGCTCGATGATGTGCTTCAGACCAAGCCTGGGGTCTTGTCCGGAGGTCAGCGGCAACGAGTCGCCATGGGCCGGGCCATGGTCCGGGACCCTCAGGCTCTCCTGCTCGACGAGCCGTTGTCCAACCTGGACGCACGGCTGCGCCAAGAGTTGCGGGCAGAGATTGCGTGGTTGCAGAGATGCCTCGGCACCACCACTTTGTACGTCACCCATGACCAGACAGAGGCGATGGCGCTGGGCGACCGTGTCGTGGTGCTCGAGCAGGGCAGAGTCCAGCAGATCGCCACCCCTCGTGACCTCTACCGGCATCCGGCCAACCTGTTCGTGGCGGACTTCATCGGGTCACCGCCGATGGAGTTCCTCCCGGTGACGGTGACGGGCGATGTCGTCGAGCTTTCCTTTGCGTGGGTTCGGATCTCACCACAAAAGGCTGCGCGGGTTCACGGCCGCGAGCAGTTCATCGCGGGCCTGCGTCCCGAGCGTGTGCGTCTGGAGGATCTTGTTGGCACCGACCATCAGTACGCTCGGATCCCTCGGGATGTGCCTCCCGGGGTGCCCGACTACCTCATCCGGTATGAAAAAGAGCTGGTAGGAGGAGAAATTAACACGCCGCTGAACTCTCGCAGTGACTACAACAGGCGGTTCCTCGAGCGCGACCAGGAGGACCGCTACGTGAATTCGAGGTCTCTGCAACTGTTCGATCCGGCAACCGGCGAGAACCTCACCCGAGATGTCGACTGAGCAACCACCAGGGATCTCGCAACGCGGGTCTCTCAGCCACTAAGGACCTGGGCCAGCGTCAAGGGCGCGACCTCTGAGGCGCTGTCGCGCAGGGCGGCCGCGATCGCCGCGGGTAGCGCTCCGTCGCCGACCAGCCCCAACGTCGTACGCACGGCGAAGCGATGCCAGAGCACCGGGGCGTCGAGCAGCGCGTGTCCGGCGCCGGGGAACTCAAAGCGAGCGGCCAGAGACCCAGCAGCTCGGAGGCGTTGGGAATAAACCTTGCTGAGCGCAGCTGAGGTCATCCTGTCAGCCGTGCCGTGAGCGATGACGAAGCGGGTGCTGCTCCTCACGGGAGGGAGTCCCTCGTTTGGCGGAAGCCACGGCGCCAGGGCGCAGACGCCGACCACCTGTGGATGGTCCGCCACCGCGAAAGCCACCCTACCGCCCATCGAGTGACCCAGCAGAGCGATCGGTCCTTCTCCGTGGCGCGCCGAGATCTGGTGGAGCGCCCAGCGCGTGTCCGCCACGGGGTCGGGCGTGTGAGACGCCGGGTTCCAGCCGCGCACCCGGTAGCGGAGCAGATAGACGGCCGATTCCTCTGCTTGAGAGCGCAGCCCGGCATACATGTCCAACATGCGAAGATAGGACAGCTGCAGCCCGGCGGTCGGCGCCGTGCTGTTCTCACGGCCTCCGTGCAGGACCAACACCGCTGGCTTGCCGGTGACGTCGCCGCGGCGGCCACCGCGCAGACGAGGTTGCGGACGTTCGCTCACAGGGGGTCTCCGCTAGGCCAGCACATGACTCCAGATTATCTGTGTCCGCCTTGGGCCGTCGGGCTTCGGCTCATGGATGCGGCCCGCGAAGGTCCTTCGACGAGGCGGCACGAAATCTTATGTTCGTTGCCTGAGCGCCTCGTACACCACGAGAGCGGCCGCTGTAGCGACATTGAGCGAGTTGATTCGCCCGCGCATCGGCAACTTGACACAGTGGTCGCCGACTTCATGCCACCTCGAGCTCACGCTCGCTCGCTCTGCTCCTACGACGATGGCCGACGGCCGGGTCAGATCGACAGAGGTGAACAGCTCATCGCTGTCCGGCGTTGCGACGACGATCACCAGGCCGTGTTCGCGCAGCCATGCAACTACCTGCTGCGTCGGGCCAGCAGCGACGGGTACGGCGAAAACCGTGCCCTTGCTTGCCCGGATCACGTTCGGGTTGCCCCAGTCGGCAACGGGTGTTGCACTGAT
>JACCSH010000113.1 GCA_013813125.1 Nocardioidaceae bacterium
CTCCTGGGCGGACACTGCGACCCGCATTGCGGCCTGGATCACCGCACAGACCTCGGCCGCGTCGTTGACCGACGCCTCCACGACCTCGAGATCGCTCACCGGCCCCGCTCCTCGACCTGCTCGTCGACTCCACCCGCCGGGCGAGCAGAGTGTCGGCCCGGGACGGAATCAACTACGGTTGCGACCGCCCGTTCGGCGAGACGTTCGATGGCCGCGGTGACCTCCGTATGCCGTTCCAAGATCACCATGTGACCCGCGTCCGACAGTTCGACCACCTCGGCCGAGCCCAGGGCGTCGGCCAGGCTGTGGGTATGCGCCAAAGGTGTGATGGCGTCGCCCGATCCGCAGACGACGACGGAAGGCACTGAGCGCAACCTCATCAAGGCTTCGCGCTTGTCGTGTACGCCGAAGCCGGGGAAGAACTCGGCGACAACCTCGAAGGGGGTGGCGGCCAGCATGTCGTCGGTGAAGTCGACCCACTCTTGCGGAACCGGCCCTCCGAAGGCGAGTTTGCGCGTGACCACCGACCCGATATCTGCTGTGGCCCGGCGCCCCGACTCGACCAGCCGAGGGGTCTTGGCCAAGGTGGCCACCAGCGGCAGGGCCAGGCGGTGGATCACCCGACCGGGCATGCCGGGCAACCCCATCGTCTCGGCGGTCAGGCCCTCGGCTGTGGTGGCGATGAGCGCCACACCGACGACTCGTTCGGAGAAGAGGCGGGGATACTGGTCCGCCAGGGCCAAAACCGTCATACCACCCATCGAGTGGCCCACGAGCATCACGGGGCCGTCGGGAACCAACTGATTGATGACAGCGGCCAGGTCACGACCCGTGTAGTCGATGGTCGAGTGTTCCGCGTCTGACCGACGTGACCGACCGTGTGATCGCTGGTCGAAGAACACCAATCGGTGCCGTCCTCGAAGCGCAGACCGTTGGAAGTGCCAGCAGTCCAGGTTCAGTGCGTAGGCGTGCACGAACACGAGAGTCAACTGGTCAGCGGCGATCGGGCTGGCATGGACGCCGCTGGTCCCGTCAACGCGCTCATCTATCTCTGCGTAGAGGTGAAGTCCGTCTTCTGCGATGACCGTGTGCGGATCACCGCGAAGGGATCCCAGCCGCTCAGAGGCGTCGATCCGAGGAGCGTGGAGGTCGTGCCTTCGACCGGCCAGAATACGTGCCGCGGCAGCCGTAGCCACCACACCGACGGCTGCACCGGCCAGTCCGGCATACCGGCGAGCAGTGGTGACAGACCTCACGTAACGGCGCTCCGATACGAGCGGGGAATCCGCGGACCGATTCTGGTGACAATCTCATATCCGATCGTTCCGGCGGCGTTCGCCCAGTCGAGGGCGCTCGGCTCCCCTCGCCGCGGGTCGCCGAAGATCACAACCGGATCACCGGCCGCCGCCTCAGCATCGCCGAGGTCAATCACGAACTGGTCCATGCAGACCCGTCCCACCATGCGGAAGCGTTGGCCCCGGACAAGCACCTCGCCTTGGTTGGAGGCGGAACGCGGGACGCCGTCCGCGTAGCCGATCGGCACCAGCCCGAGGGTGGTTTCGCGGGTCGTGATGTAGGTGTGCCCATAGGAGATGCCTTGGCCAGGCGGCACCCTCTTGACCAGAGCCAGTCTGGCCCGCAGCGTCATAGCGGGCTCGAGCAGCACAGGGCTCAGACCATCGGCGAAGGGGGACAGGCCAAAGATCGCAATACCCGGTCGCACCATCGTCCACCAGGTGTCGGGGAGGGCCAGGGTGGCCGGGGAGTTGGCGAGGTGCAGGTGGCGCGGCTCGAGCCCTGCTTCGAGGGCCCGGCTCACCCCCGCCTCAAACTCGGTGACCTGGGCTTTGACAGAAGGGTGGGACGGCTCGTCGGCGCAGGCCAGGTGCGAGAAGACACCAGTCACCTCGATGGCGCCAGACTCCTGCGCGAATGCGGCTGCCTCGATCAGGGGACCCCAGTCGTCGGGAGTAGCGCCCCCGCGTCCCAGGCCGGAGTCGAGTTTCAGGTGTATACCGACTCGACGCCCCACCTGCCGAGCCGCTGAGTCGATCTCGCCTAGCTGGTCGACGCTGTAGACCGCCAGCTCGACGTGGGCAGCGATCGCATCGGCGTACCGCTCGCCTGGGACAGTCAGCCAGCACAGAACCGGGCCGGTGTCGCCCGCTGCCCGCAGTTGCAGCGCCTCGCTGATCAACGCAACGCCGAGCCAGCCTGCACCACCTACCCGAGCGGCTCTCGCTGACTGGATGATGCCGTGGCCATAACCGTCGGCCTTCACCACCGCGAGCACATCTCGGTTGTCCACGTGTGCACGCAACCGAGAGACGTTGGCGCTGATGGCGTCGAGGTCAACCACCGCCTCGGCGCGCAAGGCGGCGTACGCCCTCTCATCGGAGGACCGGGGAGAGCTCATGACCTCTCATTGTGTCAAGCCACCTTGGACCGCCCCGCATACCCTCGAACGATCCGAGTTTGGCGTCGCCCTGGCCACGTGAATGTCGGATCTTTCGCTGTTTTGCTGACCCCGCCCGTCAGCGGAAGGCGGACTGACCGGTGAGGGCCTGGCCGATGATCAGCTGGTGCACCTCGGAGGTGCCTTCGTACGTCAAGACGGATTCGAGGTTGTTGGCGTGCCGCATTGCCGGGTACTCGAGGGTGACCCCGTTGGCCGCCAAGATCGTGCGACACTCGCGGGCGATGGCCAACGCCTCCCTCACGTTGTTGAGCTTGCCGAGGCTGACCTGCTCGTTGCGGATCTCACCAGCGTCTTTCAGCCGCCCCAAGTGCAACGCCAGCAGCATCCCCTTGCCGAGCTCCAGAGTCATGTCCGCGAGCTTTTGCTGCGTGAGCTGGTAGGCGGTCAGTGGTTTGCCGAAGATCTGTCGCTCCTGCGCGTAGGCAAGAGTGGTCTCGAGGCAGTCTCGCGCCGCCCCGAGCGCCCCGAACACGATGCCGAACCGCGCCTCAGAGAGGCACGCCAGCGGTCCTGACAACCCTTCCGCACCGGGAAGGAGAGCCGTTGCGGGCAATCGCACGTCGTCGAGCACCAGCTCGCTGGTGACAGACGCCCGCAGCGACAGCTTGTGCTTGATCTCAGGAGCAGAGAACCCAGGCGTGGATGTCGGGATGACAAAGCCGCGGATCCCTTGCTCGGTGCGGGCCCACACCACAGCCACCTCGGCCACCGAACCGTTGGTGATCCACATCTTTGTGCCGTTGAGCACCCAGTCGGAGCCGTCCTGCCTCGCCTGGGTGCGCATGCCGCCCGGGTCGGAACCGAAGTCAGCCTCGGTGAGGCCGAAGCAACCAATCGCCTCACCGGCGGCCATCCTCGGCAGCCACTCCTGCCGGTGCTTTTCGCTGCCGAACCGGTGGATCGCGAACATGGCCAGTGAGCCCTGTACCGAGACGAGACTGCGGAGCGCGGAGTCAGCCGCCTCGAGCTCAAGGCAGGCCAGTCCATACGCCGTTGCGCTTGTCCCGGCACACCCGTAACCCGCAAGGTGCATACCCAGCACGCCGAGCGAACCGAGCTCCCGGCTGAGCTCTGCCACGGGCACAGCAGCGTCCTCGAACCAGGCGGCGATCGAAGGGCGGACCCGCTCGTCGCAGAAGCGGCGCACCGTATGGCGGATGGCGCGCTCCTCGTCGTCCAGCTGATTGTCGAGCGCGAACACCTCAAGTGGACCGACCACGGAGCGAGCCTGCTTCGTCATGAACTTCCTCCGATCAAGACACTCTGGAAGTGGAATTACGGACAGAACCTACGCTGACGTTTCGACCCCTCAAGCAACCTCCCGTCTCCTCTCAGAGACTGACGCTGCGGACGGCCGAAGGGATCGATGCCACTAGCGCGGTTGCGCTGATCGGCCCAGTCCCCTCGTTGTCGCCAGCTCGCGATGCCAGCTCCCCGGCGATTCCGTGCAGCCACGCTCCAACCGAGGCGGCGTCGAAGCACTCGGCTCCAGCAGCAAGCAGTGCGCCGATGACTCCGGCCAGCACGTCGCCGGCGCCGGCGGTCGCCAGCCAGGCCACGCCGGTGGAGTTGACCCGGACACGGCCGTCCGGGGCTGCGATCACGGTGCGCGGCCCTTTGAGCAACACAACGGACTGCCACCGCCGAGCGGCCGCAGTGGCTGCCCACAGCATCCGGGCTTCGACGCCTTCGCGTCGGATTCCGAGCATTCGGGCCAGCTCCCCCGCATGCGGAGTCAGCACCGTCGCAGCGTCGCAACGCAACGGCAGGTAGCGCAGACCGTCGGCATCCACCACCGTGGGCAGCCCCTCGCCGAGGATGCGGCCGACCAGTTCACCTTGCCCGTCTCCGATGCCGGAGCCCACTACCCAGGCCTGCACCTGGCCAGGTCCGATCACGGCTTCCGGGTGAGAGCTGCGGACGAGGTCTTCGCTCGCTCCGTCGTACCGCACCATTCCGGCGAACCCGGTGGCTACGGCGCCAGACGTGACGAGCAGACCTGCCCCGGTGTACTGCGGTGACCCCGCCGCGATCCCCAGGACGCCTCGCGAGTATTTGTGTGCGGTGGAGCCGGGCCACGGCAAGAGCTCCCGCACATCGGCTGGCTCCAGCACCTCCACGGCTGGTGCTCCCAACCAGGCGGAAAGCCCGATGTCGACCAACTCCACCGAACCGGCAGCCGCTGCGGCCGGTTGCACAAACAGGCCGACCTTGTTCGTGCCGAAGGTGACCGTCAGGTCAGCTTCGACATGGGGTCCGGAAAGCTCACCGGTGTCGACGCCGATACCGCTCGGCACATCGACGGCCACGACGGGCGCCTCCAGCTGCTCGAGGATGCAAACTGCCGGCTCCCGCAACCCCGGCTGACCACCGATGCCGACAATCCCGTCTATGACGAGATCCACATCTGCCCCATCCCGCACGCCTGGTACTGGCGGTCTGTCGGACGCCTGCTCCGGCAGAAGCGCTGACGGTTCGACCACTCTTCCCCCAGCGCGACGAAAGGCCAGCAACGCCTCGGGATGCACGTGCTCGGAGAGCAGCACCGCGGTCACCTGGGCACCCCGCCGGGCCAGGCGAGCCCCCGCGAACAGGGCGTCGCCTCCGTTGTTGCCCGAGCCAGCCAGCACCAGTAGCCGGGCACCGTAGACCTGGCCGAGGAGCTTGGCGCATGCCACAGTGAGCCCCGCTGCGGCACGTTGCATCAGCGCGCCCGCCGGTAGAGTTGCCATCAGGGCCGCCTCGGCTGAGCGAATCTGCTCTGCGGTATGGGCGTGACGCACGCCGGTCAGCTCTCCAGCACGACGACTGCCGAGGCGATTCCTGCGTCGTGCGACAACGAGACGTGGGTACGACGAACGCCCAGGTCAGCAGCACGTTCTTCCACAGAGCCCGACATCACCAGCGTTGGCCTGCCGGTGTAGTCAGTGCGAACCTCCGCGTCGACCCAGTGCATCCCAGCCGGGGCGCCGAGCGCCTTGGCCAGCGCCTCCTTGGCCGCGAAGCGGGCAGCCAGCGACGCCACCGGCAGTGTGCGCTCCCCTAGGGTGAAAAGGCGCTCTCGAAGGGCCGGCGTACGAACGAGCGTCTCGCCGAAACGGGCAACGTCCACCACGTCGATACCCACCCCCACGATCACGCTCTCCGGCTCCCTCGGCGACCAATTCGGCGCTCAGTTGGAACGATATGGCGCCTAGCGAGGTCTGAGGAGCGCCATAACGTTCCAAGTGGGTAAGACGAGCGGCCGAACACGGTCGAGGCGGAAAGGCGAGGAGGCATCGGCAGCAGGTGACGCAGACAGGGCGGCTACTCGACCGTGACGGACTTGGCCAGGTTGCGGGGCTGGTCGACGTCATGACCCTTGACCATCGCCATCTCACACGAGAACACCTGCAGCGGCACCGTCGCCACCAGGGGCTGCATCAGGGTCGGGACGCGCGGTAGGGCGATGATCTGATCGGCATACGGCAGCACTTTGGCGTCGCCCTCCTCGGCCAGGACGATGGTGCGGGCGCCACGGGCGCGTACCTCCTGGATGCTGCTGAGCATCTTGTCGTGAAGCAGGCCACGACCCTTCGGGGGTACGACGACGAACACCGGCGTACCTTCCTCGATTAAGGCGATGGGTCCGTGCTTGAGCTCGCCTGCGGCGAACCCCTCCGCATGAATGTAGGCGAGCTCTTTGAGCTTGAGCGCTCCCTCGAGGGCGACTGGGTAGCCGACGTGGCGACCCAGGAACAGCA
>JACCSH010000015.1 GCA_013813125.1 Nocardioidaceae bacterium
GGCTTTGACAGTAAGTACGGAAGCCTCAGGGGTGCCATTCACATCTGTGACGTATGACACATACGCGGGTCGTTGCCGCGTAGCTCTCGCCGAACAAGACAGCCTCGGACTGGGTGGCGTACGCCGACCATGTCGTAGTGGTCACCCCTATTGCGGAGAAAGAGTCCGTTACCGAAGAGGAAGTGGCTCGTGGTGAGGAGCTGATCTGGAGAGACCTGGCGCTTCAGGTGAAAGATGTTGTTTGGTCGCGGCCCAACCCTGACAAACCAGCGCCAGATGCACTTCCCTGGCGCTCATACGGGTGGCATTTCACCGGAGACAGTACGGAAAACCTACAGACGATGGCGGGAGCCGATGCCCCACGGGTTGAAATGGGTCACACGTACATCATGGCCATCGAATGGCAAAAAGGTAGCTGCCAGCCGGGAGACGAGGTCGTCCCCCCAAGTGGAAGGGTCTGGGTGGCGAGGCTGTCGTCCCCTTCGACGGCGGGGTCGTCGGTGTCGGTGAGCTCGATGGTCAGGTGCTTACGGCGGGAGAAGCGCGCCAAGCGGCCGACTCTGAGTCTCCATACTTGAGCTTTGAAGACCGGTTAGTGGGTAAGAGCGTTGTGAGTTTGCGCCAGGCGCTGCCGGAGGCAAAGCCGGGCGTTGGGGAACCATTCGCGGAGAGGCCCGCGTCCGCCGAGTGCAAGTGACCTCGGCCGGGAAAGCGCGCAGAGGCTAGACAGCTATCAGGCGGCGGCTGCCCACCATGCGGCGGCGACTTGGTTCAAAGACCGGGCGATCACCCACGACGGCAACCCCGTCCTGACCCGGCATGTGCTCGCCGCCGTCGTCAAGTCCACACCCTCCGGGGACGTCATGGTCAGAGACCGGCGGTGGTCGCCGCGCAAAATCGACCTCGCCGTCGCGGCGATGATCGCGCTAGACCGGGCGGCGTTCCACGGCGCCGCCAAGCGCACGTACGTGGTCGCGGGATTCTAGGCTTTCCTGGTGGACGAGGCCTGCGAGCGGTGCGCCGCGGTCGACGACGGCTTCCCGGACATGCCGCCGGGAGTGTGCCGGTGGTGCGGCCATCCGGCGGCCTGGTCGTGGCAGTTCAAGGGAGAGCCGCACACCGACTCCGACTACTGGCGGCTGCAGACTATGCGCTGTGGGCGCCGCAGGCCTAACATGGGAACAGCTCCTTGATCAAGGCTGTGAGGGACATGACCGAAACAGTGGGAAGCATCTCCAGCTTGTGGCGGTTTCCCGTCAAATCCATGGCAGGTGAGCAGCTGTCGGAGGCAGCCCTGACGTCGCGAGGGCTCGTGGGTGACCGTGCCTATGCCCTCATAGATGTCGAGACGGGCAAGGTGGTCAGCGCCAAGAGTGCGAAGCGCTTCCCGGACATCCTTTCTTGTCGGGCGGCCTTTCTGGACGCACCCGACGTTGGAGCCGGCACTTCGCCGGTGCGCATCACGTTTCCCGATGGCGCCTCCACGGCGAGCGACGCACCCGACCGTGACGACGTCCTCACGAGGTTCTTCGGGCGGAAGGTGAGACTCAGCTCCGTAGCGCCGGAGGACTTCGCCATTGACCAGTACCACCCCGACGTCCCCAATGCCGATCCTGCTGGCCACCGCGACACCGTCGTCGACCAGAAGCTGGGGTCGGCTTTTTTCGATGAGATTGGCGCCCCCTCGCCGGTGCCGGTCGGCGCGTTCTTCGACCTGTTCCCGGTGTCGGTGATCACCACGTCGACTCTGGACCGTCTTCAGCACCTCCAGCCCGGGAGTCGTTTCGAGCCTTGCCGTTTCCGCATGAACGTCGTCGTCGCAAGCGTGGGGGACGGGTTCGTGGAGAACCGCTGGATCGGCCACACCATTGCGCTCAGCGACGGTCCACGCGTCCATGTGGCCATGCCTGACCCGCGCTGCGTGATGCCGACCCTCGCGCAGGATGACCTCCCCCGGGACAACGAGATCCTCCGGACCTTGGTACGCCACAACCGGCTGGAGATCGAGCCTGGAGCACGTTTTCCGTGCGCCGGAGTGTATGGAGTCGTCGATGAGGCTGGCACGCTCCGGGTCGGAGACCGGGTGGCCGTCAACTGAACATGCGTGCAGGAAGACAATCATCTCGGTGTGGACGCTCTGAGTCTCTGGGCGCAGACCCAACCATCGACAAGGTCGATCCGCACACCTTGTGACACTGTGAGCGCTCTGGGTGTCCCCCCCGCTGTCGCTACCCCTTGGGTCGGCGCGGTACTCCTGCGCTTGCGCGTGTAGTGGGTTGTCGGCAAGGTCGGGCCATGAGCGACATGTGGGTAGACTCCAACGACGACCCGCGAACCTACGGCAACCCGGTGGGCGAGAAGGCAACACTGCGGGAGTACCTCGGCAACTACCGGTTAACTCTGGACATGAAGTGCGGCGGGCTCGACGCCCGGGTGCTGCAGGGGAAAACCGACCGGCCTCGCCTCTTCAAACGCGACGACGACAAGGACGCTGACTTCAACGGTGCCGTCTCCGACCTTGCGGTCGTCGCGGAGGCGTTCGCTGCGTGGAAGGCGGAGATCGCCGCTGCCGATGAGTGGCTCGACGCGCTCACCGAGGATGACCTCGGTGAGGAGGTGCCGTTCGACGATGGCACCGTGAGTGTCCGCCACGTCCTCGTCCACGTGATCGAGGAGTACGCCCGGCACGCCGGCCACGCCGACCTGCTGCGCGAGTGCATCGATGGCCGCACCGGACAGTGAGCCGCCGCGGCCTGCAAATTGTCCTGGTCACGCGGACAAGCGTCTCCAGGGCACGTGCGGCAGGCAGCCTGAATCGGGAATCCCGCCATGCAGCAGCGGTGGATGCGGGTTAGGCTGCGACGTCCGGCAACTGCGCCGGGCCCGATGTACGTTGCCCCTCCACACCAGGAGACTCTGTGCCCGTCGTCTCGACGAAAGAGATCCTCGACCGCGCGTTCGACGCAAGGTACGGAGTGCCAGCGTTCAACATTCTCAATGACCTGACCATCGAGGCGGTGCTCGCCGCCGCCGTGGAGGAGCAAGCGCCGGTCATCTTGCAGACATCGGTCAAAACAGTTCGCATGTACGGCCGTGATCCGCTCGTCGCAATCTTCCAGGCGCTGATGCGCGACATAGACGTTCCCGTGGCCCTGCACCTCGACCACTGCCCGGAACGCTCGGTCATCACCGAGTGCCTCGAGGCGGGGTGGAACTCGGTGCTGT
Organism: Nocardioidaceae bacterium; assembly: GCA_013813125.1. Lineage (GTDB taxonomy): Bacteria > Actinomycetota > Actinomycetes > Propionibacteriales > Nocardioidaceae > JACCZJ01. The sequence goes on from JACCSH010000015.1 coordinate 3,226, forward strand.
TCGATGCCCACGAGCTGGACGTCGCGGAGAACCTGCGCCAAACCACTGAAGTCGTCGCCGAGGCACGTCGCCACGGCGCTCACGTCGAAGGCGAGATCGAGGGGATCCAGGGCGTCGAGGACGGCATCGGTTCCGACGAGGCCTCGGTCCAGCAGAGTCTCGAAGTGGCCGTCGACTTCATCAAGCGCACGGGGGTGGACTGTTTTGCCCCAGCGATAGGCAACGCCCACGGCCAGTACACAGCCGCTCCAACACTCGACCATCAGCGCGTGAGCGATCTTGTGGAAGCGACCGACGTACCCATGGCCCTCCACGGGGGTACGGGGTTGTCGGTGGAGCAGTTCCAAGACCTCATCGCTCGTGGCTGCGCCAAGGTCAACATCTCCACCGCACTCAAGGAGCGCTACATGCAGTCGAGTTTGGAGTTTCTCCGCGAGGCGGAGGAGAAAGGCAAGTGGGATCCACCTTCGCTGTTCAGGCACCAGCGAGCCGCGGTGATGGAGATGGCCCAACGCCACATGCGGCTGTTCGGCAGCACAGGACGCGCCTGGTGACGGCGCTCATCTTCGACTGCGACGGAGTGCTTGCCGACACCGAGCGCTACGGCCATCTCCCGGCCTTCAACGCGGCGTTCGAAGAGCACAACCTGCCCGTCCGTTGGGACGAGGACGAATATGCCGAGAAGCTGAGAATCGGCGGCGGCAAAGAGCGGATGGCCAGCCTGTTCAGCGATCCCGAGTTCGTGCGGGCGGCTACCATCCCTGACGACGAGGATGAACGCGCGAGACTGCTCAGCTCATGGCACAAGAGCAAGACGGCTTGGTTCAAGAAGATGGTGGCCGAAGGGCAGCTCCCGCCTCGGCCGGGTATCTCCCGCCTCATCCCCGAGGCGCTGGAAGCTGGTTGGACGGTCGCAGTGGCGTCCACGTCTGCCGAGGAGTCGGTACGCGCAGTCCTCGAGCGCGCTGTCGGAATGCAGACAGCTGGGGCAGTGCCTGTCTTCGCTGGCGACGTCGTCCCCGCAAAGAAGCCCGACCCCGCGATCTACCTGCTCGCCGTAGAGAGTCTCGGGCTCGACCCAGCCAACACCTTGGTGGTCGAGGACTCGCGCAACGGGCTTCTCGCAGCGACCCGCGCCGGGCTGACCTGCCTCGTGACCGTGAACGGATACACAGTCGGCGAGGCGTTCGACGAGGCCGAACTCGTCGTCTCCGAGCTTGGAGACCCAGGTAGGCCACCAATCGAAGTGCTCGCCAACCGCGGGCCGGCCCAGCCAGGGGAGCACATCACACTCGAGGATTTGAACGCCTGCCTCGGCACGCCGCCCCCGGTCCCGACCGGACCGCCTGAAGGACACGTCGAGGACCCCGAACAGGAGGTACCGCATGAGTAGCGCACAGCAGCAGGTAGAGCTGGTGGTCCGCACCATCGCAGAGACCGCTGTCGAGAACGAAAAGTATTTCGGCGATCTCGATGCCGTGGTGGGCGATGGTGACTTCGGGTACTCCCTGGCCCGCGGTTTCGAGAAGGTGCTCGAGGGTTGGGACGACCTCGATCGCACCGATGTCGGAACGTTTTTGAAGAGGACCGGCATGATCATCACCTCCCGAATCGGCGGTACGTCCGGACCCATCTGGGGCACCGCATTTCTGAGAGCGGGGATGAGCGCTGGAACGACGCAGGAGCTGAGTGCCGATCAGGTTGTGCAGATGCTGCGGGCGGCAACCGAGGGCATCAAGGCTCGGGGTCAGTCCGACGTGGGCGACAAGACGCTGCTCGACGCGCTGGTCCCGATGACGGACCGTATCGAGCAGGAAGCGAAGTCCGACGCCGACGCGGAGCAAATCCTCGCGGCAGCGGCGGAGACTGCGCGGAGGGCAGCAGAGGAAACGAGCGACATGGTCGCCAAGAGAGGACGCGCGTCCTATACGGGCGAGCGGAGCAAGGGTTCAGTCGACGCCGGAGCAATGGCGGTGGCCGTGCTCACCGAACGTATCCACGAAGTCTGGAAGACAGAGGGAGTGTCATGAAGAAATTCGTCAACGACCCGAAGCAGTTCGTCCCCGAGATGCTGGAGGGCATCGCGCTAGCCAATCCCGACACGCTCACCTACGTGCCGGAATACAACCTCATCATGCGCGCGGACGCGCCCGTCGAGGACAAGGTCTCGATCGTCCAGGGCTCAGGCTCGGGGCACGAGCCGGCTCACGTCATGATCGTCGGTAAGGGCATGCTCGACGCCGCCTGCCCAGGTGACGTCTTCGCAGCCCCGCCGATGGACTACGTGTACGAGACGACGAAGAAGCTCGCGTCCTCTAAGGGTGTGCTCCTGCTGGTGAACAACTACACCGGCGACCGGATGGCGTTCGACATGGGCAAGGAGATGGCTGAGGCTGAGGGCATCCGGGTCGAGATCCTCACGATCAACGACGACGTCGCCGTCAAGGACTCCACGTACACGATAGGCCGCCGCGGTGTCGCCGGAAACTTCTTCGTCATCAAGGCGGTTGGTGCCGCCGCCGAGCAGGGCGCGGACCTGGACGAACTCCTGCGCCTCGGACGCAAGGTCAATGATGTGACCCGCACGATGGGCGTCGGCCTCACCGCCTGCACGCCGCCGGCGAAAGGGTCGCCGCTCTTCGATCTGGGTGAGGACGAGATCGAAATGGGCGTGGGCATCCATGGCGAGCCAGGTCGGGAACGCACCAAGATCACGAACGCGGACGCCATCGTCGATGTGCTGCTCGACGCCGTGGTCACCGACCTGCCCTACAGCTCGGGTGACAACGTGGCGTTGATGATCAACGGTCTCGGCGGCACGCCGATCAGTGAGCTCTACATCCTCTATCGCCGTGCGCACCAGCAGCTAGCCGAGCGGGGCATCACCGTGACACGCAGCTATGTCAACGAGTACTGCACGTCCCTCGACATGGCCGGTGCGTCGCTGACGCTGGTCAAGCTGGACGACGAGATAGACGCTCTCCTTGGTGCGCCAGCGGAAGTCGCGGTTCGCGTCTTCTGAAGCGACAACCGATGCGTTCCTTCCGGCTCGTGGCTGCCTGGCTCCCTATGCTGTCTCGCCAACGTAGCCCGCTGCTGTCACCCTTAAGGACATGCAGACTGTGTACGAGGCTGCCGGTGGCGACGAGGGTCTTCTCCGCCTGGCCAGTGCGTGGCACGCCCGAGTGCTGGAAGACGAGGTGGTCAGCCACGCGTTCAGCCACGGCTTCCACCCCGAGCACACCGCGCGGCTCGCCGCCTACTGGGCCGAGGCACTCGGTGGTCCGACGAGCTACTCCGAGACCTATGGCGACGAGACCTCGGTGGTGCGGATCCACAGCGGCAACGGACCACACGAGGATGTGAACCGGGCGGGGTGCGGCCGTTGTTGCTCTGACGCGGCGCTGGCCGATTGACACCTGTAGCGCCGGCGGAGTGGGATGGACGACCTCAGGTGCGGTCTCGGTGGCCACGCCGTCGAAGGC
>JACCSH010000068.1 GCA_013813125.1 Nocardioidaceae bacterium
GGGGTATGGCGCTGGCTCGCTACAAGGACTTGTGCATCGACACCAACTCCGAGGAGAACCTCGGCCGCTTCTGGGCGTGCGCACTGGGGTTGGAGTTCACCCCCGACGGCGACGGCGGGAAGCTGGTCGGGGGTGGCTCTCAGCAGACGGTGTGGATGAACCGCGTCAAAGACCCCAAGACCGTCAAGCACCGCGTCCACCTGGACGTCCACGCAGCCTCCGTCGACGCTTTGGTCGATTGGGGGGCCACGGTCCTTGAGCCAGTCGCCGAATACCCCGACAGGAGTTGGACCGTCATGGCCGACCCCGAGGGCGGTGAGTTCTGTGCGTTCGTGCGGGAGGTCGACGCTCTGCCGTCATATCGCCTCTATGAGATCGTCGTCGATGCGGCCGACCCTCGCTTGATCGCCACCTGGTGGGCGGACCTGCTAGGAGCCGAGCTGGGAGGGAACGAGGACAAGGGCTGGTGGTGGCTCGAGCAGGTTCCGGACATGCCGTTCGAGGGCTGGAGCTTCGTCCCCGTGCCGGAGCCGAAGACGGTGAAGAACCGCATCCACTGGGACGTGACCGTCGAGTCGCTCGACCTGCTGCTCGGTGCCGGTGCCACCGTGATTCGGCCGAGGGATGACGAGATCGGCTGGACCGTCTGCGTTGACCCGGAAGGCAACGAGTTTTGCGCCTTCTCGGCCTGAGCCGGATGGCAGCGCAGAGTGAACTCGCGTCGCACGGCGCCGAGAGCGTCCTGCCTGCAATCTGGTTGCACCCGTTCGACACAATGGCGGCCATGACGTCGCTGGACCCGAGCCAAGGCATCGTCGCTCTGACGGCGGCGCTCGTCGACATCGAGTCGGTCAGTGGCAACGAACAGACCATCACCGATGCGATCGAGCACGTACTGCAGGCGATCCCCTGGCTCGAGTTGTGGAGGCACCACAACTCCCTGGTCGCGCGTACGACGTTGGGCCGTGCCGAGAGGGTGGTCATCGCCGGCCATGTCGACACCGTGCCTCTGCACTCCAATCTGCCCGCGCGCGACGACGGCGAGAACATCCACGGGCTCGGCTCGTGCGACATGAAGGGCGGCGTCGCAGTGGGGCTCACGCTCGCCTCGACTCTCGCCGAGCCGGTGCGCGACGTCACCTACGTCTTCTACGAAGCTGAGGAGGTAGAGGCCGAACGCAACGGGCTCACCCTCATCTCCGCTGTGCGACCAGAGATCTTGACGGGTGACTTCGCGGTGCTGATGGAGCCGTCGAACGCCCGAGTGGAGGCGGGTTGTCAGGGCACCCTGCACGTCGACGTGTCGACCTGGGGGAGGCGCGCGCACAGCGCGCGCTCGTGGAACGGGGTGAACGCCATCCATGCCGCGGGTGAGGTGCTCTCACGCTTGGCCGCGTACGAGCCGCGTCAACCAGTGATCGATGGACTGCGGTACCACGAGGGGCTGAGCGCCGTGGCGATCAGAGGCGGAGTGGCGGGCAACGTCATCCCTGATGCCTGCACCGTGAGCATCAACTATCGATTCGCACCTGACCGCAGTGAGGCAGCAGCAGTGCAACACATACGCGAGGTCTTCTCGGGTCTCGACGTTGCGGTCTCTGACTCGGCACCGGGTGCCTTACCAGGGCTGGATCGGCCTGCTGCTTCGGCCTTCGTCGACGCGGTCGGCGGGGAGGTCAAGCCAAAGTTCGGCTGGACCGACGTCTCGCGGTTCAGCGCGCTCGGCATACCTGCTGTCAATTTCGGACCTGGCAATCCTGAGCTCGCACACACCCAAGCCGAGTACGTTCCACACTCCGACTTGCGGTCCTGCCTCGACCAGATGACGAGGTGGCTCTCATGACCAGGTCTTGCCGGAAGGATCCGACTCTCGCGTCGCTATAGCAGCGCCAGACTCGGATCCTTGACAGTTGACAGCAGCCATGAGGGCCAGATGGCGCTGCACTGACCGCCGCTGCCAGCCAATCGTTAGGTTAGAGCTATGCGAAGCAACGACACGATGGGCAACCTCGCCGCGACTGACGAGCAGTCGGCGCCCGATCAGGTGGCCATCGACTCGCCGGCGGGAAGCGAGCAGGCCATAGGTCAGCCGGCGGGAAGCGAGCAGGTGGCTACCGCCCGCCCCGAGAAGCCGATCGAGCGGCATCGGGGACCCATTCTCATGCGGCGATCCCAGGTGTCGGCCTCGACCACCGACCAGCGGTTGCTCGACTCGCGAGGTGCC
>JACCSH010000077.1 GCA_013813125.1 Nocardioidaceae bacterium
CGGTGTGCGACAGGGTGCCCTTGGGGCCCTTCACCGTGACGGTCTGACCCGATACGGCGACGTCAACTCCCGGCGGAACCGGAACAGGGAGTTTGCCGATACGTGACATGGTTGTTCCTCCTTCCGAAGTCCGGGCTACCAGACGTAGGCGAGAACTTCCCCACCTACGCCCTTCTGCTTGGCTTTACGGTCGGTGAGGAGACCGGTCGAGGTTGAGATGATCGCGACGCCGAGTCCACCGAGAACCTTGGGCAGGCCGGTTGCCTTGGCATAGACGCGCAGACCGGGCTTGCTGATGCGGCGGATCCCCGCGATCGAGCGTTCCCGGTTAGGGCCATACTTCAGCTCGAGCACGAGGGTCTTGCCAATCGTCCCCTCGGCTGGCTCGTTGACCTTCCAGGAGCCGATGTAGCCCTCCTGTTGAAGGATCTCAGCAACTCCGACCTTCAGCTTGCTGGAGGGCATGCTGACGCTGTCGTGGTACGCCTGGTTGGCGTTGCGCAGACGCGTGAGCATGTCTGCGATGGGGTCTGTCATCGTCATGGCCTAGGGCCTCTTTCCCGCTGCGGTTTCGGGGCTACCGACCTGCAGCGCATCTCGTATCCAGTATTCCAGTCGCCCCGTGTTCCAACGGGACCATCAAACGGGAGGTCTGGGGGGGAAGCCTCCATAATCGGGCCGCAAGTCGGGCGAAGCCCGGCGTTGCGACCGCCTACCAACTGCTCTTGGTGATGCCCGGAAGCTCACCTCGGTGTGCCATCTCGCGAAGGCAGATCCGGCAAAGACCAAACTTGCGGTAGACCGCCTTCGGTCGGCCACACCTTTGGCAACGCGTGTAGGCCCGAACTGCGTACTTGGGCTTTCGGGCAGCTTTGACCCTGAGGGATGTCTTGGCCATCAGTTCTCCTTGCTCCGCACTCTCATCGCTCTGAGCTCTGCATACTCATAGCTCTCCACTCTCATCGCTCCGCGCTCTGCACGTCATCGCTCCGCGCTCTGCACATCATCGCTCCGCGAAGGGGAACCCGAGGTGCCTCAACAACGAGTGCCCCTCTTCGTCGTTGGTGGCCGTGGTCACGACAGTGATGTCCATGCCACGCTGCCGGTCGATCTTGTCCTGGTTCACTTCATGGAACATCACCTGCTCGGTGAGACCGAAGGTGTAGTTGCCCCTGCCGTCGAACTGCTTCGGCGAGAGTCCACGAAAGTCGCGAATTCGGGGCAGCGCCAGGCTGAGCAGGCGGTCCAGGAACTCCCACATCCGGTCGCCTCGCAAGGTCACATGAGCCCCGATCGGCATACCCTCGCGCAACTTGAACTGGGCGATGGACTTGCGTGCTCGGGTCACTTGCGGCTTCTGTCCGGTGATCACCGTCAGGTCACGTACTGCCCCCTCGATCAGCTTCGAGTCGCGGGCTGCCTCGCCCACGCCCATGTTGACGACGATCTTCGTCAGGCCGGGAACCTGCATGACGTTGTCGTAGCCGAACTCTTCCTTGAGGGCCGGCAACATCTCCTCGCGGTAGCGGGACTTGAACCGAGGAGGAACACGTTCGGGGCGACGAGCGGCCGCCGCGCCAGGTGTCTCTTCTGCTGTGAATTCGTCAGCGATCGTGGTGTCGGTCATGTCAGATCTCCTCACCGTTCTTGGTGGCTGTTCGCACGCTGCGCGAGGCCGCGTAGGTGGAGCCGTCGGATCGGGTCTTGGTGACATCCACGCGCTTGGCGCCGACACGGGTGGGAACCTTCTTGCCGTCGATCTCGGTCAGGAGCATCACGTTGGAGGCGTGGACAGAAGCCTCCTGCGTGATGATTCCACCGGTGGTGCCGGCACGCCCGCCCTGGTTGACGAGCTTGGTGTGGCGCTTGACGCGGTTGACCCCTTCGACGATCACCCGATTCTGCTCGGTGAGCACCGCGATGACCTTGCCCTCGGCACCCTTGTCCTTACCAGCGATGACGCGGACGACGTCACCCTTCTTGATGGTCAGTCCTCTAGCCATCACAGCACCTCCGGGGCAAGCGAGATGATCTCCATGAACCGCTTCTCGCGTAGCTCACGGCCCACCGGGCCGAAGATGCGCGTACCGCGGGGCTCGCCGTCGGCGCGCAGAATGACCGCTGCGTTCTCGTCGAAGCGGATGTAGGAACCATCCGGGCGGCGACGTTCCTTGACGGTGCGCACCACTACGGCTTTTACGACATCGCCCTTTCGCACGTTGCCGCCAGGGATGGCGTCCTTGACGGTGGCGACGATCACGTCACCGATGCCGGCGTAGCGCCGACCAGAGCCGCCGAGCACCCGGATGCACAGAATCTGCTTGGCACCGGTGTTGTCGGCGACCTTGAGTCGCGACTCCTGCTGGATCATCGAAAATCCCCTACTTTGCCTTCTCGAGTATCTCGACGACACGCCAGCGCTTGGTAGCCGACAGTGGCCGGGTCTCCATGATCACGACCCGGTCGCCGATTCCGCATTGGTTCTGTTCGTCGTGCGCCTTCAGCTTGCTCGTACGACGAAGCACCTTGCCGTAGAGGGAGTGCTTGACGCGGTCCTCGACTGACACGACGATCGTCTTGTCCATCTTGTCGCTGACGACGAGCCCCTCGCGGGTCTTTCGGCGGTTGCGCTCGGCAGTGTCCACGGCTTCATCTCCAGTCGATGGTGCGGTCTCAGTCATGCGGCACCCTCGTCGTCAGTGGGAACTACCTCGGTGATGCCGAGCTCACGCTCGCGCAGAATCGTGTAGATCCGAGCGAGGTCGCGGCGGACCGCACGCAAGCGTCCGTGTGACTCGAGCTGGCCGGTGGCAGCCTGAAAACGAAGGTTGAACAACTCTTCCTTGCCCTCTCGCAACTTCTCCTCCAAAGAGTCGTTGTCGAGGTGGCGCAACTCAGCAGTGGTGCTGGCAGCCATCAGAACTCACCTGACTCACGACTCACGAAGCGACACTTCATGGGTAGCTTGTGCATCGCGCGGCGCATCGCCTCGCGAGCAATCGGTTCCGGAACGCCCGACAGCTCGAACATCACCCGTCCGGGTTTGACGTTGGCGATCCACCACTCAGGCGAGCCCTTCCCGGAACCCATGCGGGTCTCGGCAGGCTTCTTGGTGAGCGGACGGTCGGGGTAGATGTTGATCCACACCTTGCCGCCGCGTTTGATGTGGCGAGTCATGGCGATACGGGCGGACTCGATCTGGCGGTTGGTCACGTAATGTGCCTCGACTGCCTGGATGCCGAAGTCGCCGAAAGCCAGCTTGGTGCCACCCTTTGCAGCGCCCGAGCGGGTGGGGTGGTGCTGCTTTCGGTGCTTGACTCTTCGAGGAATCAGCATGGTCAGCGCTCCTGTCCAGCGGTCTCAGCCGGACCGACCGCGACGGCGGTGGCCACTTTGTCGTCGGCCGTAATCGGCTCGGCTGCCGGGGTGTCGGGGCGTCGCTCGCCGCGCTCAGGTGCCCGGTCACTCCGCCGAGCTCGCACGGGCGGTCGGTTGCGGTTGCCGGCCTGGGCCAGAGCAGCGGCCTGTGCCTCGCGCTCAGCGCGAGTACCGGCGACTTCGCCCTTGTAAATCCACACCTTTACACCGATGCGCCCAAACGTGGTCTTGGCCTCGTAGAAGCCGTAGTCGATGTCGGCGCGCAGGGTGTGCAGAGGCACCCTGCCCTCTCGGTAGAAGTCAGAGCGCGACATCTCAGCGCCACCGAGTCGCCCGGAGCACTGAATTCGGATCCCTTTGGCTCCTGAGCGCATGGAGGTCTGGATTGCTTTGCGCATGGCCCGTCGGTAGGCAACCCGGCTCGACAGCTGCTCTGCCACACCCTGGGCGACCAGCTGAGCGTCGACCTCGGGATTGAGGACCTCGCGGATGTTGAGCTTGACCTGCTTCCCGGTCAGTTTCTCGAGGTTTTCTCGGATTCGATCTGCCTCAGCGCCCCGGCGGCCGATTACGATGCCGGGACGCGCTGTGTAGATCGTCACCGAGACCCGGTCTCGGGTGCGTTCGATCTCGACCCGGCTGATGCCGGCCCGGTCCATGCCCTTTCCGAGCAGCCTGCGGATCGCGACGTCTTCTGCAACGTAGGACTTGTACAGCTTGTCGGCGTACCAACGGCTGGTGTGGTCCGTCGAGATGCCGAGTCGGAAGCCGTGCGGGTTGACTTTCTGACCCATTAGCGGGCACCTCCGGGGGTCTTGTGAGGAACTGCGTCGGCGGGCTGCACGACCACCGTGATGTGGCTGGTGCGCTTGAGAATGCGCGTGGCGCGGCCCTGTGCCCGCGGACGGAATCGTTTGAGTGTCGGGCCCTCGTCGACTCTGGCGGCACTGATGATCAGCGTGCCTCGGTCGAGGCCCTCGGTGCTCGTCGCGTTGGCGACCGCGCTCTCGAGCACCTTGTAGACGACCTCACTGGCAGCCTGGGGGGCGAACCGCAGGGTGGCCAGGGCCTCGTCAACAGGCGCGCCTCGCACCATGTCGATCACGCGACGGGCCTTCGTCGGGGTCACGCGGACGAAGCGGGCGACAGCAAAGGACCCGGGCTGGTCGCCCAGCAGGCTGTCGCGGCGGGCGCTCGCACGCCTGCGCTCCATAACGCTCATCTTCTACTTCTCTCGTTGGTGACTGATGGTCCGTACCGCGTCAACGGCGACGGCTCTTGCGGTCGTCTTTTTCGTGACCTCGGAAGGTACGGGTCGGGGCGAACTCCCCCAGCTTGTGACCCACCATGGAGTCGGTCACGAACACCGGGACGTGCTTGCGCCCGTCATGGACGGCGATCGTGTGGCCGATCATGTCGGGAACGATCATCGACCGGCGTGACCAGGTCTTGATGACGTTCTTGGTCCCGTTACCGTTCTGCACGTCCACCTTCTTCTGCAGGTGGTCGTCAACGAACGGGCCCTTCTTGAGACTGCGTGGCATCTGGATTCAGGCCCTTCTCAGCGCTTGCCGGTCTTGCGGCGGCGGACGATCAGTTGGTCACTGGGCTTGCGCTTGCGCGTGCGGCCCTCCGGTTGCCCCCATGGCGAAACGGGGTGGCGACCGCCAGAGGTCTTGCCCTCTCCACCGCCGTGTGGGTGGTCGATCGGGTTCATGGCGACGCCGCGAACGGTCGGGCGCTTGCCCTTCCAGCGCATCCGGCCAGCCTTACCCCAGTTGATGTTGGACTGCTCGGCGTTACCGACCGAGCCGACAGTGGCGCGGCAACGGACATCGACGTAGCGCATCTCACCGGACGGCATGCGCAGCTGAGCGCGGCCGCCCTCGCGGGCAACAAGCTGCACGGACACACCGGCAGACCGCCCTATCTTCGCGCCGCCACCGGGACGCAACTCGATGGCGTGAATCGTGGTACCCACCGGGATATTGCGTAGCGGGAGGTTGTTGCCGGGTTTGATATCGGCCCTAGACCCGTTCTCGACGTGCATGCCCTGCTTGAGACCGGTTGGCGCGATGATGTAGCGCTTTTCGCCGTCGGCGTAGTGCAGGAGGGCGATACGTGCGGTGCGGTTCGGGTCGTACTCGATGTGAGCAACCTTGGCCGGCACACCGTCCTTGTCGTAGCGACGGAAGTCGATGATGCGATAGGCACGCTTGTGCCCGCCACCAATGTGGCGCGTCGTGATGCGCCCCTGGTTGTTGCGCCCACCCTGCTTGGGCAGTGGCTTCACCAGCGTTTTCTCCGGCGTAGAGCGCGTAACCTCGACGAAGTCGGCAACGCTGGAGCCGCGACGGCCTGGCGTGGTCGGCTTGTACTTTCGGATGCCCATGAGTTCTCAGTCCTCGTATTCGCGCCCGGTCAGGAGACCGGACCTCCGAAGATGTCGATGCGCTGACCCTCGGCGACGCTCACGATCGCGCGCTTGGTGGCCACCTGGCTGCCCATTCCGAAGCGGGTACGTCGACGCTTGCCTACTCGGTTGATCGTGTTGACGCTCGTCACCTTGACGTTGAACACCTTCTCGACCGCGATCTTGATCTCGGTCTTGTTGGAGTCAGGGTGGACGAGGAACGTGTACTTGTTCTGGTCGAGCAGTCCATAAGACTTCTCGCTCACGACCGGAGCCAGCAACACATCCCGGTGGTCCTTGTAGAGATTGCTCACGTGGACGCCTCCTTCTCGGTGGCTTGGGCGGCCGTGTCATCGGGCGCTGCCGTCTCAGTCGACGCTTCAGTCTCGGGAGTGGCTCCGGTGGCAGTGTCAGCGGAGGCAGCAGTCTCAGCCGACGCTGCAGCCCGAGTGTCCGCTGCGGCTTCGGTGGAGGTCGCGACAGCCTTTGCGGTCTTGCCGGCCGGCGGTCCCGCTACGAGAGCTTCGAACGCGCCTTTGGTGAAAACGACGTCGTCGCTGCGCAACACGTCGTAGGTGTTGAGCTGATCGACATTGATCAAGTGGATCGTGTCACCGTTTCGCAGACTCAACCGAACGATCTCGTCACCACGCTCGAGCACGAGCAGGACACGGGGGCGCGAAGTCAGATTTGCCACAGCGGCGAGTGCAGACTTGGTCGAGGGGCGGTCGCCCTCGACCAAACCGTCGACGACGTGGACGCGGCCTTCGCGAGCCCGGTCCGACAAGGCCCCGCGTAGTGCAGCAGCCTTCATCTTCTTGGGGGTGCGCTGCACGTAGTCATGTGGGGTCGGCCCATGCACGACGCCACCGCCGACGAACTGAGGTGCTCGGATGGAGCCCTGGCGGGCGCGTCCGGTGCCTTTTTGTCGGTACGGTTTCCTGCCGCCGCCGGCGACCTCGGCTCGAGTCTTGGTGTTGTGGGTGCCCTGGCGAGCGGCCGCGAGCTGTGCCACAACCACCTGATGGATCAGCGGAATGTTGACCTGGGTGTCGAAGATCTCCGGGGGCAGTTCGACGCTGCCCGACTTGGCGCCGGTGGCATCGACGATGTCGATGGTGGTCACTGGTCGGCTCCCTTCGCTTTGGCTGCGCTGCGAAGTACGACGACGGTGCCACGTGCGCCGGGCACGGCACCTTTGACCAGGATGAGGCCCTTGTCAGCGTCGACGGCATGCACGGTCAGGTTCTGTGTTGTGATGGTGTCGACACCCATGCGCCCCGCCATCCGCATTCCCTTGAAGACGCGGCCCGGAGTGGCGCAGCCGCCGATCGAGCCGGGCTTGCGGTGGTTGCGATGTGACCCATGGGATGAGCTGACACCGTGGAAACCGTGACGCTTCATGACGCCAGCGAAACCCTTGCCCTTGCTGGTGCCGGTGACGTCGATCCGCTCACCTGCTGCGAACAGGTCAGCCCTCAGCTCTTGACCGGCTGTGTAGCTACCAGCATCCGCCGTCCGGATCTCCACCAAATGGCGACGCGGGGTGATGCCCGCCTTCTCGAAGTGACCGGCCATCGGTTTCGTGACCTTTGATGCCTTGATCTCTCCAAAGCCGAGCTGTACCGCGGTGTAGCCGTCGGTATCGGTCGATCGCACTTGGGTCACCACGTTGGATGTCGCATCGATGACGGTGATGGGCACGATCCGGTTGTTGTCGTCCCACACTTGGGTCATGCCGAGTTTGGTGCCGAGGAGTCCCCGAACGTTTCGTGTGCTGCTCATCTGGTCGTCGCTTCCCCTCAGAGCTTGATCTCGATGTCGACACCGGCGGGCAGCTCCAGCCGCATGAGCGAGTCAACTGTCTTCGGCGTTGGGTCGATAATGTCGATGAGCCGCTTGTGCGTACGCATCTCGAAGTGCTCGCGGCTGTCCTTGTACTTGTGCGGAGAACGGATGACGCAGAAAACGTTCTTCTCCGTAGGCAGCGGCACCGGGCCTGCGACCTTCGCGCCCGTGCGAGTCACCGTGTCGACGATCTTGCGCGCCGATGAGTCGATGACCTCATGGTCGTAGGCCTTGAGCCGGATACGGATCTTTTGTCCCGCCATGCTCTCGCTTCATCCTCTTCTCGAGCTTGATGACCCTGCTCTCCCGGAGGGAGTTGTTCAGGCTGTTGTCCGACCCCCGAGGTCGGGCGTGTCGCACACTGGGCGCAGGCACGCCGATCACGTTCGGTCGTGAATCGGGATTTCTGCTCAGTCGCCTCGTCGAAGGCATCGATCCGTGCTGGCACCTCACGGGCTCTCCGGTCCGGCGAGACCAACCACTCACGAAGTGAGGGCGCGGCTCGCCCCGGCGAACCCGCCTGAGCAACCCCGATAGTCTGCCAGAGTTGGCGTGACGGGCCAAATCGATCCGGTGCGTCCGCCGGAATCTTTTCTCAGCCGAGGCGACGCGCAACCGGCGTCAAGGTGAGTCCTGCTCGTCGTCGGTTTCCCTCGCCCGGGCGACCAGGGGTATTACGAGCCAGAGCACCACGAACGAGGCGGCCAACGATCCCGTGATCGAACTGGCGATCGGGCGGCTGAGCATGAAGTCGAGCACCACCAGGACGGCACCGACCATGGTCACGAACAAGAACGCCATCCCTGCGGCTATGTAGCGAGTTGCGGCTTTGATCAAGTGGTCCTTCATGCCGCGACGAAAGACGATTCGGTGGAAGGCGACAGGGCCGATCAGACACCCGGCCGCCAACGCGGCCGAAAGCAGCGATCCGATGTAGACATTGCGCTGGAAGTCGCTGACGGCACCGAACCGAGCTTGGAAGGCCAGCGTCAGCAAGAAGGCGAACAGGATCTGCATGCCGGCTTGAAGGACTCGCAGCTCCTGCAACATCTCGTTGTAGTTGCGATCGAGGCGTTCTGCTTCGCTCTCATCGCGGTCGTCTTGTGACGGTCGCGAACTCTTCGACGCTTTGGACATGTTCTGATCAAACCACCGCACCCTCGCCGGTTCGCACGTTCCGCCAGGAGGGCCTGAGGTTGTGCCATCGCGAGGCTCATGTGTAACAGTGGCTGTGGCCATCGTCGAAGCGTACGAGGTCAGCGCCCAAGCCCAAAAGTGAGGAAGGAAGAGCCCGACGTGCCGATCTTGACAGGTTATGTGCCGACGCCGGTTGGAGAAGCGGCCTTCCAGGCTTCCATCGAAGAAGCCAGACGCCGACAGCTTGCCCTCGTGGTGTTGAACGCAACCAGCGGTGCGGGCGGCGAGGACCGCTACTACGCCGACGATGAGACCGCGGCAACGTTGCGCTCCAGGCTGGACAGCTCAGGCTTGGACTACCAGTTGCTGCGGAGCAACAGCTCACGCGACACAGCTGACGAGATCGTCGGCATGGCTGCGGACCTCAACGCAG
>JACCSH010000100.1 GCA_013813125.1 Nocardioidaceae bacterium
AGACGAACGTGTCGATTCGTCCCGGCACGACTCGCAGCTCGTAGTTATCCACGCCCGCCCAGGTGTCGAGGTCAGGAAATCCCAGTTGGTCCAGAGCGGCGCGGACCTCGGCGGCAAGCTCCCCTTCGAGGGGGAACAGGTCGGCATCGCTCGGTCGGTCGAAGTAGGTGTGATGCAGTGCGAGCAACCGCCCGAGCTCCGCGCAGGGATCTGCGTGGTCATCGACGCGCAGGTCATAGGCCACGTCGTCGCCGGGTGTGTAGCTTCCCGTGTCAGACACTACGAGGAGCGATGCACTTTGCCGCCCTCGTCGGTCGCCCCCGGCTGTGTCTCCCGCCTGCAGCGACTCCACCAGGCGCTCAGCAAGCGGCGCTTCGCGCGACTCGGCAAATGCAGTTCGCATCGCCTCGACCACTTCCGGGCCGGTCAAGATGTTGCCCTGGATGGCGTAGCCGGCTCCGGTGACACCACCCGCCCACTCGAGGCAGCCGTTTCCGCTGAACGTCGCTGCTTCCCCTGCGGCGTCGACGACACCGACCTGTCGATTCTCCCGCTGGTCGTCACCGGCCAGCAGCGAGTCGAGCGTCGACTGCGCTGACCTGCCACTGGCCAACAGCGCCAAGCCGTCGCGCTTGTACAGCGTGTTGCAGAAGGACTGGGTGGCGATCGCGCCGCTCCCCATCCGGGCCGCAGGCACAGCCGATCCCACCGCCAGGAATTTGGACGCCACAGCGACACCGGTGCTGAGGCCGTCCGCGCTGCGGGCCACGATCGAAAACGTCATGTGGTCACCCTTTCACTCGAACCTCGGTCCCGGACGCCGAGCAGCATCCAGGTGACGGCGGCGCTGACGAGAGCCGCCCCCAGCAGATGAGCCCCTACCAGTAGGACCGGTAGGTCGGTGAAGTACTGGACGAAGCCCACGACTCCCTGGGCCACCTCGAGAACCAGCAGCCAGGTGGCGGCACGCTGCGCCCGCTGCGGCGCGCCCACCGCTTTGAAGGACAATACGGTGGCGATCGTGAGCCCGACCAACAAGAAGACGAGGTCTGCGTGAATCTGGCTCACCAGGGCGGGCCGCAGACCGTTTCGCGGTGCTTCGGCATCGCCCGCGTGTGGACCGGCTCCGGTGAGGACCGTGCCGACGTACAAGACGAGCCAGCAGACTCCGAACGTCAACTGCGCGAGTACACGCACCGCATGGGGCACTGTCGGTCGAGAGGGTTCGTCAGCCTCGTCGACACGGCGGATGAAGAGTACGGCTAGGCCGATCATCGCCAGCGACAGCAGGAGATGCAACGAGACCGTCCAGGGGTTGAGGCCGGTCAGCACGGTGACCCCGCCGATGAGGGCCTGCGCAGGAACACCGACTGCGAGGCCGGTGGCCAGCCACCGAAGCGACGAACGCCGCGGCCGGTAGCGCATGGCCGCCACCCAGGTGGCAAACGCGACAACGGCCAGCAGCCCGGTGAGCATGCGGTTCCCGAACTCGAGCGCCCCGTGCCAGCCGAGCTCACCCTGGACGACGAAGGACTCATCTGTGCACCGTGGCCAGGTTGGGCAGCCGAGGCCGGACGAGGTGAGCCTCACGGCTCCTCCGGTCACCACGATCGCGACGTTGGCGACAAGGGAGGCGACCGCCAGACGTCTGAGGGTCCGGTGGGTGATGGGGGAGCCAGTGGGGGTCGATACTTCTGGGCGCCTGCGCAGACTTGACCGGCGCTGTGTCAACTCGGCCATCCGGTCACTCCCACTTGAAAGTTCTCATGGTCATAGCGCTGCCAATGACGGCCCACACGCAAAGCACAGCTGCGCGTGTCCAGGCGAGCCCTTCGCCGCTGAGCACCTCGCGCAAGCCCTCCGCCAAGGCGCCCGAGGGCAAGGACGTCGCCAGGGAGCCGAGCGAATCAGGATAGGACGCGGCAGGTACGACGACTGCTCCGGCGACCAGCAACAACACGTAGACGAGGTTCGCACCCGCCAGCGTCGCCTCCGCGCGCAGGGTGCCGGCCATCAGCAGCCCAAGCGAGCCCAGGCAGAGGGTGCCGAGCACGACGAGAAGTACGGCTGACAAAGCTGCGGCGAGACCACCGTCCGGATCCCAGCCAAGGGCCACCCCCAGGGCGCCGATGGCGCTGAGCTGGAGGGTCTCAAGTGCGAGCAGCGAGAGCACCTTGCCCGCGAGCAGGGAGGCCCGGGAGAGCGGCGAGGCGCCGAGGCGTTTCAGGACGCCGTACCGGCGCTCGTACGCCGTCGCGATCGCCAACGACGTGAAGGCAGCCGAAAGAACCGCCAGCGCCATCACTCCCGGCGTCAACACGTCGATGCGCCGACCAGCCCCAAGATCGACGACACCCCCCGCCTTTGCTCCGGCCAGGAGAAGAAGCAGAGGGATCACGAGCGCCAGCAGTAGTTGCTCCCCGTTGCGTAACACGAGCTTGGTCTCCATCAACGCATGCGCGACGACCATCTTCACTGCGGGAGCCGACCCCGGCGCAGGAGTCAGGTCCAGGCGTGGCATGGCCGGGGTTGTGGCGTCCGCGCCGCGCATGTCATTCATCAACGGAGCTCTTTGCCGGTGAGCGCCAAGAACACATCCTCGAGCGTGTGCTGCTCGATGGAAAGCTGCCCCGGCATTACCTCGCGTTCTGCACACCAACGAGTGAGAGTGGAGAGGGTGTGCGGACTGACCTGACCACTGACGGTATAGCGGCCCGGCGGGCCTTCGGAAACGGCACAGTCGGGTGGCAGCGCGGCAGCCAGGTCCACAGTGTCCAACCCGCGAGGTGCCGAGAAGGTCATCGACCCTCCAGCGCCGGCTGCCATCAGGTCCCCTGGGGAGCCCGCCGTGACCACACGTCCGGCGTCGATGATGTACACCTCGCTCGCAAGCCGCTCGGCCTCCTCCATGTAGTGAGTGGAGAGCACAACGGTGACACCGGCCGCCGACAGGTCACCGATCAGGTCCCAGCAGCCTCGTCGTGCCTGTGGATCGAGGCCAGCCGTGGGCTCATCGAGGAAGAGCAGTTCCGGTCTTCCGATGACCGACAGGGCCAGCCCCAGGCGTTGCTGCTCGCCCCCGCTGAGCCGTCGGTACGGCGTCCTGCCGCACGAGCCGAGACCGAGGCGTTCGACCAGAGCATCGACAGACAGCGGATGAGCGTGCAGCGATGCGACATAGCGCAGCATCTCAACGGCGCGGGCTGCAGACCACGCGCCCCCGGTCTGCAACATGACACCGACCCGGGGAGCGAGGCGGGCGTGGTCGGTGACTGGGTCCAAGCCGAGCACTCGGACGCTGCCGGAGGTCGGCTTGCGGTAGCCCTCACAGGTCTCGATGGTCGTCGTCTTCCCCGCGGCGTTGGGACCGAGGATCGCTGTGATGCTGCCCGTCTCTACGGTCAGCGAGAGCCCGTCGACGGCGGTGGTGCTGCCATAGCTCTTCACCAGGTCGACGACCTCGACCGCGGTGGCTGTCACAAACGGGAGTCTATAGTTGAGCGCCACGGCGAATTACGACACAATGGTGTTGTGAAAACAATGCGGGCAGCATCAATGGGGCAGCAGCCTCTTGCCGATGCAGGCCCGGTCACAGGCCCGGCCGCCCCCGCGGGCAGCTCACCTGATGACGCACCTACCCGCGAACGTGTAGCGAGCTCCATTCTCGAGAACGGCCCTTCGACGGCCGCGGCACTTGCCCGCCGGCTGTCGCTGACGCCGGCAGCCGTTCGCAGACACCTTGACCACCTGGTCGCCGAGGGCGCCTTGGAGGCTCGTGAGCCCCGTAGGAACGGGGTGCGGGGGAGAGGTCGACCCGCCAAGGTGTTCGTGCTGACCGACTCGGGCAGGGACGCCTTCGTTCAGGCGTACGACGACCTCGCTGCTTCTGCCTTGCGGTTCCTGAGGGAAGCCGGTGGCCCCGCTGCAGTCAGTGACTTCGCCCGGCGTCGCACGGCCGAGCTCGAGGAACGCTACCGCGACCGGGTTGACTCCGCCGCGCCCGAGGATCGCGTCGCGGTCTTGGCTGAGGCACTGACCGGCGACGGCTACGCGGCTTCCGTGTCCAGCGCCCCGATCGGTGACCAGCTCTGTCAGCACCACTGCCCTGTGGCGCATGTGGCCGCCGAGTTCCCTCAGCTGTGCGAGGCCGAGACCGAAGTTTTCGCCCGCCTGCTGGGCCGCCATGTCCAGCGGTTGGCGACCATCGCCCACGGCGATGGCGTGTGCACGACCAACTTTCCGCAAGCAGACCTCGCGAGACCCACGGCAACCCCAAGCAGTACGCCGAAACCGACGCACGCAGTTCCCACCACCATTAGGAGGACCCCTTCATGACATCCATCGAGCAGCTCAACCCCGAGCTCGAGGGCATCGGCCGCTACCAGTACGGCTGGGCCGACTCTGACCTCGCTGGCGCAACAGCCCAACGGGGACTCAACGAGTCGGTCGTTCGTGGCATTTCCGGCCTCAAGAGTGAGCCCGAGTGGATGCTCGACCTGCGCCTGAAGGGCCTCAAGCTCTTCGACCGCAAGCCGATGCCTACCTGGGGCTCGGACCTCAGCACCATCGACTTCGACAACATCAAGTACTTCGTGAGGTCCACCGAGAAGCAGGCGACCTCTTGGGAGGAACTGCCCGAGGACATCAAGAACACCTACGACCGGCTCGGTATCCCCGAGGCGGAGAAGCAGCGCCTCGTAGCCGGCGTAGCTGCTCAGTACGAATCCGAGGTCGTCTACCACAAGATCCGCGAGGACCTCGAGGAGCAGGGTGTCATCTTCAAGGACACCGACACGGGTCTGCGTGAGCACCCGGAAACCTTCGAGGAGTACTTCGGCTCGGTGATCCCGGTCGGGGACAACAAGTTCGCGGCGCTGAACACGGCCGTTTGGTCAGGCGGCTCGTTCATCTACGTGCCGAAGGGTGTGCACGTCGACATTCCGCTCCAGGCCTACTTCCGGATCAACACCGAGAACATGGGCCAGTTCGAGCGCACCTTGATCATCGTCGACGAAGACGCCTACGTGCACTACGTCGAAGGCTGCACCGCACCCATCTACAGCTCGGACTCACTGCACTCCGCTGTTGTCGAGATCGTGGTCAAGAAGGGCGCCCGCTGCCGCTACACCACCATCCAGAACTGGTCGAACAACGTCTACAACCTGGTCACCAAGCGGGCGACGTGCGAAGCCGGCGCCACCATGGAGTGGGTCGACGGCAATATCGGCTCGAAGGTGACGATGAAGTACCCCGCCGTCTACCTTCTCGGGGAGCACGCCAAGGGCGAGACGCTGTCGATCGCGTTCGCGGGCGAGGGCCAGCACCAAGACGCCGGCGCCAAGATGGTTCACGCCGCTCCGTACACCTCCAGCTCGATCATCTCCAAGTCGGTGGCGCGCGGTGGCGGTCGTACGTCGTACCGCGGGCTTGTTCAGGTCGCCGACGGCGCACACCACAGCGCCAGCACGGTGCGCTGTGACGCCCTGCTCGTCGACCAGATCAGCCGCTCCGACACCTACCCGTATGGCGATGTCCGCGAGGACGACGTCACGCTGGGCCACGAGGCCACCGTGTCCAAGCTCAGTGATGACCAGCTCTTCTACTTCATCAGCCGAGGCATGGAAGAAGACGAGGCCATGG
>JACCSH010000104.1 GCA_013813125.1 Nocardioidaceae bacterium
CGGACGTCTGAGTAGAGCTTGTCGATATCCGAGTCGGACTTGCCGGGAAGCTCGGCGGTGAAGCCGAGCGTCTTCTTGCCGGCCCGCCGCTCAATGATGTGCTCCAACCCAGCAAACGCTCCCCCCACGACAAACAGGATGTTCGTCGTGTCGATCTGGATGAACTCCTGGTGCGGGTGCTTGCGCCCACCCTGAGGTGGCACGGACGCCGTCGTACCCTCGAGGATCTTGAGCAGCGCCTGCTGCACACCTTCGCCTGACACATCACGGGTGATCGAAGGGTTCTCGGACTTGCGAGCAACCTTGTCGACCTCGTCGATATAGATGATGCCGGTTTCGGCTTTCTTTACGTCGTAGTCGGCGGCCTGGATCAGCTTGAGCAGGATGTTCTCGACGTCTTCGCCGACGTAACCCGCCTCGGTGAGGGCGGTGGCGTCGGCGATGGCGAACGGCACGTTGAGCATCCGAGCCAGGGTCTGCGCGAGGTAGGTCTTGCCACAGCCGGTCGGCCCGATCATCAAGATGTTCGACTTGGCCAGCTCGACCGGTTCGTCCTTGTTGTGCCGTCCGACGGACGCCATCGCCGCCTGAATGCGCTTGTAGTGGTTGTAGACGGCGACCGCCAACGTCTTCTTGGCGCAGTCTTGGCCGATGACGTAACCGTTGAGGAAGTCGTAGATCTCCCGAGGCTTGGGCAGCTCGTCAAGGCTGAGCTCGCTGCTCTCGGAGAGTTCCTCCTCGATGATCTCGTTGCACAGATCGATACATTCGTCGCAGATGTAAACCCCGGGGCCAGCTATCAACTTCTTGACCTGCTTTTGACTCTTGCCGCAGAACGAACACTTGAGCAGGTCTGCTCCGTCACCAATGCGTGCCACCCGCGACGTCTCCTTGTCATCGGGTCGAGACGCATCGCGCGCCTAGACCTGCCAATCCATGCTGACCGTACCTGTCGCTGCGGTCAACCCTCGGTATCTCGCCTTCAGGCGTCCTGCAGTGTCGCCTTGCGCGATTCGAAGACCTGGTCGATCAGGCCATATTCGATCGCTTGATGAGCTGTGAGGATCTTGTCGCGCTCGATGTCTCGGCTGACTTCCTCTATGGACCTGCCAGTGTGCTCGGCGATCATCTGCTCGAGAAGTGCCCGCATCCGCAGAATTTCGTTGGCTTGGATCTCGATGTCACTGGCCTGCCCGTACGTGCCCTCGGTATAGGGCTGGTGAATCAGGATGCGGCTGTTGGGCAAAGCGAGCCGTTTGCCCGGTGCACCTGCTGCCAGCAGCACAGCGGCGGCGCTGGCCGCCTGACCCAGGCACATGGTCCAGATGTCGGGCTTGATGTAGCGCATCGTGTCGTAGATCGCAGTCAGAGCGGTGAAGGAGCCGCCTGGGGAGTTGATGTAGATCTGGATGTCGCGATCGGGGTCCATGGACTCCAGACACAGCAACTGCGCCATCACCGCGTTGGCGATGTCGTCACTGATCGGAGTACCAAGGAAGATGATGCGATCTTCGAACAGCTTGGCGAAGGGATCTATGCGTCGCACACCGTAGGAGGTGCGCTCCTCCCACTGAGGGATGAAGTACTCAGCGCGCGGAGCGGTCTGCTGGTGCAGCGGTGCCGGAGGACCGCCCGACGCAGAACCAGCAAGGCCGGCGGCGAGGTGGAGGTTGGCGGTCATTGCGGGCTCCCTGTGTTCTTTGGCTTGCCTTCGTTCGCCACCTCGGTGGCCTGCTCGACCACATGGTCGATGAAGCCGTACTCGCGCGCCTGGTCGGCAGTGAACCAGCGATCACGGTCAGCGTCTCGCTCTACCTGTTCGACGGGTTGACCGGTGTGCTTGCCGATCAGCTCGAACAGAATCTTCTTTATGTAGAGGGACTGTTCCGCCTGAATCTTGATATCGGAGGCCGATCCACCGAGACCGCCAGAAGGCTGGTGCATCATGATCCGCGCGTGCGGCAGCGCATACCTCTTGTCCTTGGCACCAGCACACAACAAGAATTGCCCCATCGAGGCAGCCAGACCCATGCCTACTGTGGCCACATCGTTGGAGACGTACTGCATCGTGTCGTAGATCGCCATGCCGGCGTCAACGGAACCGCCCGGCGAGTTGATGTAGAGGAAGACGTCGCTGTCGGGGTCTTCTGCGTTGAGCAAAAGCATCTGGGCGCATATCGCGTTGGCATTCTGGTCTGTCACCTCGGACCCGAGAAACACGATGCGCTCTCGAAGCAGCCGCTGGTAGATATGGTCCTCGAGGTTGACCCCTGTGCCGCCACCGTTCATCTCAAAGGAGCTATTTGATGTCACTTGCCCGAGACTAGCGGCCACTGCCGACAAAGCCACGACACTTGGCCTCCTGTTCGCGCACAGCGCACTACGCTCGAACAGAGGACCCGAACACAGAACTGCCGCATCCCTCACTCAGCGGTTGGCAAGCCGGTAGGGGCATACCGCCGTCGGTAAACTCCGGCGAATGAGGTCTGCCCTGCGGATTCGCGCGGCCGCGAGAGCCATCGTCGTGGACCCACACAGACGAGTCCTGCTGGTCCATTTCGCGGGCGGCGCCGAGCCAGGGCTTGCCAACGGTTGGTGGGCGTGTCCCGGGGGCGGAGTCGACCCGGGTGAAACGGTCACCCAATGCTTGGTCCGTGAGCTCGACGAAGAGTTGGGCTTGCGCATCGACGATCCCGGTTCTGCGGTATGGCGAAAGCAACATCTCTTCACGATGACCAACTGGGATGGCCAGCACGACACGTTCTTTCTGATCGAGGTCGACGCCTTCCAGCCCCGACCTCGCTACAGCGCCGCCGAGCTGCGGGCGGAGGGCCTCGATGACCTGCGATGGTGGACGCAGGACGAGCTCAGCTCTGCGCAGGCGATCTACGACGCAGGCGACCCAGCAGCCGAGGGGTATGCCGTGTTCTCTCCTCACCGGCTGGCCCACCTCCTGGGCGAACTGCTCGAATTCGGTCGCCCAGCCGAACCGATCGAGCTTGAGGGCCGCTAGCAAACGGAGTAGCCGCTTGCCATCCGAGAAGATGTCCTGATGAGCCACCGCGGTGAAGAAGAGCCCACGGGTACCGATTCCATCGGTACACGCGATCTGGCGCAGTGGCCCTCGCGCCTCGGCAGCAACGTCGCTCGATGGGTGGTCTCGATCACGGACCGGGTGGCCCGCAGCGACGACGACGCCCGGCTGCCCTATGTGGTACTCGCGGTCGTGGCGGGCATCGGCTTGCTCGCAGCGGCACTGATGACCGCGTTGAGTGCGCAGGTCTACGAGGACGTCGCACAAAAGGACGGGTCAGCCACGCTCGACCAGCCGGTGCTCGATCAGATGATCGAGTGGCGCTCGCCCGCCCGCAACGACCTGGTCACCCAGTTCACGGATGTGGGCTCGTCAACCGTCATGCCCTTTATCGCAACCGCTGCCGCTGTCTTGTTGGCACTGTGGTGGCGCAAGTGGACCCCCGTGCTTCTGATGGCGGTGGTGGCCGGGGGCTCGGTGGTAATGACCGTTGTGGGCAAGCAACTGGTGGGGCGGGTCCGACCCGCCCACGAGTTGGGCGTGCCGCCATACGAGAGCTCCCCGGCTTTTCCGAGCGGTCACAGTCTCAACAGCTGGGTGATCTTCTTGATGATCGCCTACCTGGCGGCATGTCGTCTGAACAGCCGGCCCGGCCGCATCGCCTTCGTGGCAGCGGCCGTGACCTTCGCCACCGCCATGGGCCTCAGCCGGGTATATCTCGGCCACCATTGGCTGACCGACGTCCTCGTCGCCTGGGCACTCGGCTCGACCTGGCTGATCCTGGTCATCACCGGACACCGGCTGGCATTGACCGTGCAGCGCCATGTCGCTGCCCCTGGTCCTACCCGACGCGAATGACCGATGCGTCAGAAGTCGGCGGCAGCATCAACCGGCCGGCGAGTCGCGTTGTCCGAGGTGCCCTCTTCGGCTGCGTCGTCTGTGTGCCTGGGGGAAGGCTCAGTGGGCTCGGCGTAGGTGCCATCGGGCTGCAGCGACTTGAGCTCGATCACGTCGCCTGAGGCGTCTTTCACAGTGGCGCTCTCGACGATGTGTGCCAGAGCCTTTCCTCGCCGTACCTCCGCGACCATCTCCGCGATGTGGTTGTGCTCCACCATGTGCTTGACGTAATCCTCAGGGCTCTGGCCGGACTGCTCGGCCCGACGGAGGAGGTGTTGGGTGAGTTCCGTTTCGTCCACGCTCATTCCTTCGGCGACTGCGATGTCGTCGAGCAGGAACTGTGCCGCCATGGCGTCGCGCACGCGCTGGTCGAGCTCTTTGGCGAAGTCATCCTCGGTCTGGCTCTCTGACTCGAGGTAGTCGGACTCGGTCATGCCGGCGTACGCGAGCTGCTGGTTGATCGAGTCGCGGCGCGACTGCAGCTCCACCCCGACCGCAGCCTCCGGCAACGGAATCTCCACCATCGACAAGAGTTTCGCCAGTACGGCGTCGCGGGCGGCGCTCGCCTGTTCGAGGCGGGCACCTCTCGTCAGGCGGTCGCGGATGTCAGCCTTGAGCTCGTCGAGGCTGTCGAACTCTGACGCGGTCTGGGCGAACTCGTCATGGAGGTCTGGCAGCTCTTGCTCCTTGACGGCTGCTACTTTGACGGTGACGTCGACCGACTGGTCCTTGAATTCACCGCCGATCAGGGTGGAGGCAAACGTCTGCTCGTCTCCCGCCGACATGCCCATCAACGTTTCGTCGAGCCCTTCGAGCATGGTGCCCCGCCCGACCTGATAGCTCACACCCGCGGCTTGTGCCTCCTCGATAGGCTCGCCCTCCTTAGCTGCCGAGAGGTCAATGGTCACGAAGTCACCGTCGGCCGCGGCGCGCTCAACGGGGTTGAGACTGCCGAAGCGCTCGCGCAGAGCCTCGAGCTGTTCGTCAACCGCATCGTCGTCGACTCCGATGTCGTCCACTTCAGCGTCGATGCCCTCATAGTCGGGGAGCGTAATTTTGGGTTTGACATCGAGCTCGGCGCTGAAGCTGAGATCGGCCCCATCCTCGAAGTCATCCAGGTCCAGCTCGGGCTGGCTCAACGGTGTCAGGTCGTTGTCCTGCAGGGCCTGAACGTACAGCTTCGGCAGGGCGTCGTTGACAGCCTCACCGAGCACGGCCTCACGCCCGACCCGCTGGTCGATGACTCGCGCCGGAACCTTGCCGCGGCGGAAACCCGGAACGCTGATCTGCCTCGCGATCTTCTGGTACGCGGCGTCAAGGCTCGGTTTGAGCTCCTCGAAGGGCACCTCGACGGTCAGCTTGACCCGAGTCGGGTTCAAGGTCTCGACGGCGCTCTTCACAGGTGTCTCCTCGGTTTTCGGGTGAGTCGCAGCCCACCAGGTAGCAGGTCAGGTTGGTCGGGGCGACAGGACTCGAACCTGCGGTCTCCTGCTCCCAAAGCAGGCGCGCTAGCCACTACGCTACGCCCCGGTACGCCGATCGACGTCCAGCCGAGCAGTCTAGACGAGGGACGCCGCCCGGTCCCATTCGACCTGCTCAGCGTCCGGTTGGAGCGGGGCGGTGATGTCCTGGGACTCGGAGGTGGTGCTTGCGGGGGCCGGAGACAAGGCACCCGAGCCCCTGCGGCCAAGGAAACTGGACGTTCTGCGGGGCAGCGCGTCTGCGGCGGGTTGAGCGTGGCAGCATGTAGGTGACGTCGCGGTGACGTGCGCTCGGCCGTTTGCGGCCAGTGACGCGGCTCCAGGCGGCATACCGCGGGTGTAGCTCAATGGTAGAGCCCCAGCCTTCCAAGCTGGCCATGCCGGTTCGATCCCGGTCACCCGCTCCAGTATTTGCGCAGGTCAGCGACCTGCCGGGGTTGGTAAACCATCTTGATGTCGAGACTACGTGCCACTGCGTGCCGCTAGGTGCCATTACGACTTCGTTTCACGAGGCCACAGCCTGTGGAAAAGCGCCCAAGAGTCGGCGCTGACGCCTAGCGTCGTGCTCGTCAGGTTGAGGCAGGGATGTGGTGACCATGACTTCTTCTCGGGCTTCTCGGCGCGACTTCGGATCCGTACGCCGGCTGGCCTCCGGCCGCTGGCAAGCGCGCTACCCCGGCGCCGCCGGCAGGCTATTGGCGGCGCCCCAGACCTTCGCCACCAAAGCCGAGGCGACTGGTTATCTCGCCGCGCTACGCACCGACCAGGGACGTGGCGTCTGGGTCGACCCGGCTATCGGCCAGGTTCCCTTCGGCGAGTACGCGACGACCTGGATGAGCCTGCGCGAGATCCGGCCCCGGACTCGAGAGCTCTACAGCAGCCTGCTCGCGAACCACCTGCGGCCGACGTTCAGCGACATCGCGCTCGCCAAGATCACTCCCCTGGCAGTGCGGGCCTGGCGAGCCGAGCGACTGGCAGCCGGCATAGGTGGCTCCACCATCGCCAAGGCCTACCG
>JACCSH010000117.1 GCA_013813125.1 Nocardioidaceae bacterium
AGGCAGCGTCCAGAGACGACGCAGGTATGCCGGCCGGCTTACGGGTAGGCATCATGGTCGAGGTACCTTCTGCCGCACTGACGGCTGGCCGGATGTCTGCCGATCTCGACTTCGTCAGTATTGGGACCAACGACCTGACGCAGTACACGATGGCGGCGGAGCGCGGAAACGCCGCCGTCGGCCATCTTGTCCAGGCGCTCAACCCGGCGGTCCTTCAACTTGTGAAGCGCGTTTGTGACGACGTGTCCCCAGATGTCGAGGTCGCAGTTTGTGGGGATCTGGCTGGGAGTGCATCAGGTGCAGTGTTGCTGACGGGCCTGGGCGTTCGTGAGCTGAGCGTGGTAGGACCAGCTGTACCGGAAGTCAAGGCAGCGCTGCGCCGAGTCTCGTTGTCGGCGGCGCAGGCGCTAGGCCAGCAGGCGTTGCGGGCCTACAGCGTCGACGACGTCACCAGACTCTGCGAAGATCTGCTTTCCTGAAAGGGCAGCGGTCTGTCAGCGAACGCCCCACGAGTAGGTCTGTTTGTGGAGTTTCAGGTAGACGAAGGACTCAGTGCTGCGCACGCCGTCGACCGCCCTGATCCGCTTCGACAGCAGTTCGAGTAGGTGGTCATCGCTCTCGCACACCACCTCGACCATGAGGTCGAACGACCCAGCGGTGATGACGACATAGTCGACCTCGGCCATCTGGGACAGGGTTTCCGCAATCGGCTCGACGTCTCCCTCTACCCGGATTCCGATCATGGCTTGCCGCGCGAACCCCAGCTGGATGGGGTCGGTCACCGCGACGATCTGCATGACACCGGAGTCGAGCAGCCGCTGCACACGCTGGCGAACTGCGGCCTCGGAGAGGCCCACCGCCTTGCCGATCGTCGCATACGGCATCCGGCCATCCCGCTGAAGCTGTTCGATGATGCGCAGCGAGGCGTCGTCGAGGTGCGCGGGGGCTTGGTCGGTGCGAGGGGCCACCTGCTCATCTTGGGGGGGACGCCTCCCCGATGCAAGCATCACACCGCAGATTTCGTCGTCAGAGATCGATTCGCCGACGGAATCACTTGTCGATCCCAGGGTAGTCTGACAGTATCGCGCGGAGATGGTCTCACTTGGAAAGGGTTGCCAACATGTCCAGGTCGTTGAGTACTTCAGTCAGCCGTCGGGGGTTCGTGCGCGGTGCGTCGCTGTCTGCTCTTGCGATTGGCACCAGCGGCTTGCTCGCATCGTGCGGGACGGAGGGAGCGCAGGTCGAAGAAGGGGCGTGTGAGAGCACCGACAAGTCAGAGTCCGAAAAGCAGATCTCCTTCTCCAACTGGATCGGCTACGTCGACCCGGTCAAGGCCAAGGACACCTCGACCCTGGAAAAGTTCGAGGAGCAGACCGGCATCACGGTTGACTACGATGCCGATGTCAACGACAACGAGTCGTTCTTCGCGAAGGTGTCGCCGCAGTTGGGCTCGTGCAAGCCGACCGGGCGCGACATCTTCGTGCTTACTGACTACATGGCTGCCCGGATGATCGAGCTGGGCTGGCTCCAGAAACTCGATCACTCGAATATGCCGAATGTCGACGCCAACCTGCTCGAGTCACTGAAGTCGCCGACCTGGGATCCGAATCGTGACTACAGCGTGCCATGGCAAAGCGGCATGACGGGAATCTGCTATAACTCCGAGCTCACCGACCCGGTCACGAGTTTTGAGGAACTGATGACGCGGCCCGACCTCAAGGGCAAGATCGAGTTGCTCACCGAGATGCGCGACACGATGCTGTTCATGCTTCTCATGGAAGGCAGTGACCCCGAGGACTTCACCGACGAAGAGTTCTCTGCAGCAATCGACAGGCTGCAGGGGTTCGTTGACGCCGGACAGGTCCGGCGTTTCGCCGGCAATGACTACGTCGACGACATGAAGTCCGGCGACATCGTGGCGTGCGAGGCGTGGAGCGGCGATGTCATCAACCTGCTCGGCGGCGGGAAGTACAAGTGGATCCCACCTGAGGAGGGCTTCGCCTTGTGGACCGACAACATGCTTGTCCCCAACCAGGCAGAGCACAAGACGAACGCCGAGATGCTGATGGACTTCTACTATGACCCCGTCAACGCGGCGAAGCTGTCAGCCTGGAACTACTACTTCTGCCCCGTGCAGGGCGCCCAGGAAGAGATCGCTCAGTTCGACAAGTCTGCAGTCGACAGCGAATTCATCTTCCTGGATGAGAAGACGTTGGAAACCGGCTACCTGTTCATGCCCCTCGACGACACGCAAGGGCGGGACTACCAGAGGCAGTTCAACGAGGTCATGGGTGGCTGACACCGCGGCAGGATGAGGCGAGAGGTGGCATGACCGAAAGCATGACATCAGAGACTTCTCGCAGTGACAGCAAGGATCTGCGCCTCGACGGAGTCACCAAGCGGTTCGGCGACTTCGTGGCGGTCGACGACTTGACCCTGACGGTGCCGCAAGGATCATT
>JACCSH010000147.1 GCA_013813125.1 Nocardioidaceae bacterium
CATCTACAGTGCTCCATGTCGGGGTCTTCCTCTAGATCAGCTGCTTGGTCGCTGCTGATCCTGAAGGCCCCGACACCTCCTTGCTGGCTACGCCACGCCGCCCCACGCGATCAACCCGCCCACGCTCAAATCCGAAGAGCCGGTAAAGGGCGCACCGGGTCTCGTCACGGCGCACCGTGGCGAGCGACCCCCACTGGCTCGGTCGTAAAGGCACGAAAGAGGTAGGGGCGCGGGTCATCCGCGCCCCTACCTCTTCGTTCAATGCAATCGCTCCCGCAGAGCAAGCCCCTTCAGATCAATACACGGACAGACCAGATGCGCCGTCAGCGACCGGGAGCCCGCCCTTCACGACGCCGCGCGAGGATAGGCCGCCATCGTCTTGAATCTTGAAGGACGCCACCTTACCGCTGCCCCTGAGTAGCAGGTAGAGGTAGTGGCTCTTGGCAGCGAGGTCGAGGTCCACCGGTTGACTGTTTATCCCTAGGAAGGCCGCTTTCCCATCAATCAGACGGACTTTGCCCGTAGACGTGAACCGGTAGCTGGAGATCGTGCCGCTTCCAAAGTTCGCCACAAATGCATAACGGTTATTCCTGGTGATGACCACCCAGCAACTATCCGTCTGACGGTTACGAACCGAACCGCTGATCACCTTCAAAGCGCCCTTTTCAGTCATTCGGTATGACGAAACCCCGGATGCATTGTCCGCAGCATTGAACGACTCGACGACCAGGAGCTGCCTGTCCTTGCGAAACGCCAAGCTGAACGGCCGAACACCGTGCGATGCTTCTCGTTTCGGCACAGCGCTGGCCAAGCCGTCGCTTCTAACCCGGAATACGTCGATGGCGTTCTTTGGCGGCACGAGCACGTTGGTCGTTTTATGCGTCACGACGAGGAATCGACCGTCGGGACTGAACTCCACCTGACCCGGGACCGCGATGGGGGAGCTCAATAAGCGCTCCGAGTGCGCTATGGGCCTCAAGGTGCCATCAGCAGCAATCCTGAAGCCGAGAATTCCGTTGCCCGCAACCGAGCTGTCGAGTACATACAGCAGCTTGCGGTGGACGGTCAGGCTAGTCGGCTCGTCGCCCGCGTAGATTCTCTGCCTAAACGTGAGATGCGTTCCTTTGACCGAGAACACACTGATGGTGTCGCTGCCAGCGTTGACGGCGTACAGGAAACGGTGCTTTCTGGCGAGCTGCAACCCGCCTTGCGTATCCAGGTCTGTTCCTATTCCCTTCCCACGGGTGGAGACACGGCCAACCCGTGTCAAAGATCCGTTCGCGGCGCGCCTGTAAGTGATGATCTCATTGCGCGTGCTGCGGTTAGTCATCGCGAACGCAGCGCCAGTACGTGGGCCGTGTCGCGACAGGTCACCGTCGATTTGTGCATCAGAGATTGGCTCTTGCGCGGCGAGTTCTTGGGCTCGGGTACCGGATTCTTGAACTTGTGTGCCGGAGGCCTGGACTTGTGCAACGGGACCGATGCTGGCCAATGTGATCAACGATAACGCACCAGCGCTCATCTTCTTCACGCGAAATACCATCCTATTGCTCCTAAGAGTTACACGCGTTGCCCGTATTGCTGTTTGTGGCCGGGAACCGCCGATTGGTGGCAGTTCAGCGGCCCGTCAAAAGCCTGAGGGCAGACGCGTGCGCGCGCCGTCTCGACAGCTGCGCTTGTCGGGTAGATTCCCCATAGTCAAACATGGCTTTGGCCAAAAAACCCTTACGAATACCTTACACGGTTCTTTTCATGCACACCCAGGGGGTAGTCGTGGGCCACAGCTCCGTCGGTTCCAGGCGTGGCCAGCCTGTCAGCCGTTACACCAATCGCAGGATGCCGTCCGGGCCGATCTCCATGAGATCCGTTGAAGGGTTGTACCCGAGTTCCCAAAGATGCCCGTCGGGATCAGCCACATAGCCGGAGTACCCTCCCCACTCCTTGTCGACCGGTTCTCGCACGCTCTTCGCCCCGGCTCTCAGCCATGCCCTATACGTCGCGTCCACCGCTTCGCTCGAATCAACGTTGCATGCCAGCGTGACACCCCGGAAGCCGCTTCCCTCGGACGGAACCTGCGCGTCCGCTGCCAGCTCATCCCACCCATACAGCGCGAGCACAGGGCCAGCCGTACGAAAGAACACGATCCCCGGCAGGTCGTGAGGGCGCTGGAATCCGACGCTCTCGTAGAAGCTTCCAGCGCGATCCAAGTCCTTCACGCCCAACGTGACGAGGGAGAGTCGCTGAGGGGCTACCCGCTCTGAAGATTCACCCATACGGACGAAGCGTAGCCAGCCGAGCCGACATCTCGGCTGACTGCTCCAGGGCCATGTCACGCACCACGGCTCGGCCTGCACGGTGTCGGCCGAAAACCATTCGTCAGCGACCAAAGCGGGTCACTAGCCTGGCTTCGCAACCAAATCGACACCAAGAAGGAGCACTGGAGATGCGCCAACTGCTCGGACAGACCGCCTCGTCCCATCCGAGCAACCCGAAGGCAGCCCTTCTCCATGCCCCTCCTCAACCTAGGCATCGTCGCTCACGTCGACGCCGGTAAAACCACACTGACCGAACGTCTCCTGTTCGAGACAGGAGTCACCACCTCCATCGGCCGCGTCGACCACGGTGACACCATCACAGACGCCGACGCCCTCGAACGCCAACGCGGCATCACGATCCGTTCGGCTGTCGTCACGTTTACGGTTCACTCTGTCGACGGCCGCAGCGTCAAGGTCAATCTGATCGACACTCCCGGCCACTCTGACTTCGTCGCAGAGGTCGAGCGGGCTCTCGCCGTACTCGACGGCGCGGTGCTCGTGGTCTCCGCCGTCGAAGGCGTGCAGGCGCAGACCCGCGTCCTCATCCGCATCCTGGAACGGCTCCAGATCCCGTTCATCATCTTCGCCAACAAGATCGACAGAGTTGGCGCGACGTACGACAACACGATGGCCGCTCTCCGGGAGGCTCTCACCGGCGACGCCATCGCGCTCACCCAACCGACCGACCTGGGCAGCAAATCGGCCACCATCA
This sequence comes from Nocardioidaceae bacterium, assembly GCA_013813125.1. Taxonomy (GTDB): domain Bacteria; phylum Actinomycetota; class Actinomycetes; order Propionibacteriales; family Nocardioidaceae; genus JACCZJ01. The sequence continues at coordinate 3,028 of JACCSH010000147.1, forward strand.
CGACACGCAACGGCATGGGTTATCTCGACGACCTCGTTGAGCGACTCGCCGAGTACGACGACCAGATGCTGAGCCGATACATCGATGGAGCGCGGCCGCTGACCGAGCGGGAGGCCCTGGCCGCCCTTGCGCGCCTCACCGCTACCGGCAAGCTGCATCCGGTCTACTTCGGCTCGGCCCTGACCGGCCTGGGGGTCGCCGACGTCGTCGACGGCCTGAGCCGCTACCTGCCGGTCGCGACCGGTTCGTCGGATGGGCCATTACACGCGAGTGTCTTCAAGATCGAGCGGAGTCGATCCGGGCATAAGGTGGCCTTCGCAAGAATCCATGCGGGCACCCTGACCGCCCGCGACTCAGTCGTCTACCACCACCGTTCCCCCGCCGGCGCTCTCGCCACCCGGGAGGGCCGGGCCACCAGTGTCCGAACGTTTACAAGCGGGACCGCCACGGCTCCCGAACCCGCTCATGCCGGTGAGATCGCCACGATCGTCGGTCTCTCCGATCTGGAGATAGGCGACCAGCTCGGAGAGTGGGACGCCGCCAAGGGTGATCGCCACTTCGCGCCACCCGGACTCGAGGCCGTCGTAGTCGCTAACAGCCCCGCGCACCGACCGGCACTCTTCGAAGCGCTTAGTCAGCTCGCCGAACAGGATCCCCTCATCGACGCCCGACTCGATGGAATCGACCATGAGTTGACCGTCAGCCTCTACGGCGAGGTACAAAAGGAGGTTCTTTTAGCGCGCCTAGCCACTGAGTTCGGCATCGACGCCGCGTTCCTCCCCACCCAAACCGTCTACGTCGAGCGGGTGTCATGTGTGGGCGAGGCCTCCGAGCAGGTACCCACCGGGAACGCTACGTTGGGGCTGCGAATCGAGCCCGCCCCAGTCGCGTCCGGAGTCGACTACCGACTCGCCGTCGAACGCGGCTGGCTGCTGCCCTCGTTCCACACGGCCGTGGAAGAGACTCTGTCGACCGAGCTCGAGGAGGGTCTGTACGGCTGGAAGGTCACCGACTGCGTCGTGACGCTCACCCAGTCGCGCTACCACGCGCCGACCCCACCGGCCGGCTACTTTCGCTCGCTGACCGCGATCGTGCTCCGCGAGGCTCTTCGTCGCGCCGGGACAGTGGTGTGCGCGCCGGTCAGCGAGTTCGAGCTCGACGTACCTAACGGATCGATCAGCAAGGTGCTGCAAATGCTGCACGCCGCGGGAGCCATTCCTGAGCCACTCGAGATGCGAACGACGCGCTGCCGAATTCCCGGCACGATCCCTACCGAGCAGGTGCACTCCTTCGAGCAACGACTCCCCGGTCTCACCCAGGGCGAGGGGTACTTCTCCTCCCGGCCACTGGGGTACGAACCCGTTCACGGCTCACCACCCACCCGGGTGAGCCGATCAGACAGATCGTCGACCCGCCCAGCCTGATGAGGAGGTCTCTCGTAACTTCACGGCAACACACCGCGCGGCAGAGCCTAGAGAGCCAGAGTCCCCAGTCATCGGGACTCAGCCTGCGAACCTCCAGCACCTCGTCAAGCATGTCGGACGACCACTACGGCGCGTGGTCACGGTACCGCGGATGAGTCGGCGAGAAGCTCGTCCAGGCGTTCGTAGCCCTCGCGGACACCGGCCTCCATGCCGCTTGCGACGAAGGCGTCACGTGCCTCGAACGAGTCGACCAGCGAGGTCGCAGTCAATCGGGTGCGACCGTCGACGAGGTCCTCGAGAAGAAGTCGCTCCAAGGCAACGCCGTCGGGCATCCCTTCGAAGGTGAACGTCTGCACGATGAGCTCCGAGGGCCGCACCTCGTAGAAGCAGCCGCGGAAGCCGTATTCGTTGCCATCGCTCGAATGCAGGTAGCGGTAGGACCCTCCGGTGCGGCAGTCGTAGTGGTCGATCCGCATCTCGGTGCCGCGGGGACCCAACCACTTGACGATGAGCTCTGGATCGGTGTGGGCCCGGAAGACCTTCTCGGGGGGCGCGTCGAACTCCCGCGTGATCCTGACGAGGGGGACGTCGGGATCGACGCTGATCTCGGTCTCGGAGGTGCTGGTGGTGGTCATTTCGGTTCTCCTGTCTGAGATGGGGGTGGGAGTCGATGTCGTCGGGCATTGACTGAAGGAGGTCGTCGAGGCGGCGGTAGCGCTCCTCGGCCTGGCGGCGGTAGCGCTCGATCCACTTGGTCAGCAGGTCGAAGACCTCCGCTTCGAGGTGGACCGGGCGCCGCTGCGCATCGCGGCTGCGGCTCACCAGACCGGCATCCTCGAGCACCTTGAGGTGCTTGGAGATGGCCTGGACCGTCACGTCATACGGCGCGGCGAGCTCGTTGACGGTGGCATCGACAACGGTGAGTCTTGCCACCATGTCACGCCGGGTGGGGTCGGAGAGGGCGGAAAAGGCTCGAGATAGTGCATCCGCCGCCACAACGCCTCCTTGTGCTCAACCCTTTGGTTGAACACAACGTAGAAGTTCTCACCCGCCGTTGTCAACCATTTGGTTGAAGAAAGTTCTCGGGTTCGCTGCCGCACCACTGGCGACCTGTCCGGCCAACGGCATCGCCACCGATCACGCTCTGTGCGTACCTCTGGAGGCTCGTTCCTCCGAGTTGTCGGACGGTCTCGCTAAGGTGCCGCCATGACATACGGCCTTATCGGCAAGTTCTTGGCTCAGCCCGGTCGGCGCGATGAGCTAGTCGGCTACCTGCTGCAAGCGGCAGAGCTGCTGGGCAGAGACCAGGGCTGCATTCAGTATCTCGTCAGCAGTTCTGACGAACCGGAAGCGGTGTGGGTGTCGGAGATCTGGACCGACCAGGCCGCTCACGACGCCTCCCTTGAGCCTGATGACGTCCGCGCGCTGATCGAGAAAGCCCGACCGCTGATCGCGGGCATGTCCGACCAGACGCAGCTGACCATCCATGGTGGCAAAGGGCTCCCCGACTGATGACTGGGGGTGACCAATACAGCCCTAGTGGGGACCAGTACTCGCTGACGGGCTTCGGGTACACGGCGACGGTCACCCAGGTGGGGGCGGCTCTGCGCGAACTGACCTTTGAGGGGGCTGAGCTGGTCCGCGGTTTTGGTTCTGACCAGATGATGCCGCATTTCCGAGGCGCAGTTCTCGCACCCTGGCCCAACCGGGTCAGCGACGGCAGCTATCGATTCGGCGGCCATGAACACCAGCTTGCCCTCAACGAGGCGGAACGCCGCAACGCGCTCCACGGGCTTGTCGCGTTCGACGAGTGGCGGCTCATCCATCAACGCGACACGCAGGTAACGCTGGCCCACCGGCTCTGGCCGCAACCGGGCTATCCCTTTCGCCTCGACCTGGAGATGACGTACGTCCTCGGCGCGCAGGGTTTCACCTGGCGTCTCACCGCGGTGAACGTTGGCGACCGGGCCGCTCCATACGGCTGCTCGATCCATCCCTATTTCGTGGCGGGGAGTGGATCCGTCGACGCATGGTCCCTGGAGCTTCCCGCCACGCACTACCTCGAGGTGGACGAGCTATTACGACCGATCCGGACCCGGCCGGTCGAGGGCAGCCAGTTCGACTTCCGGATACCACGCACCATCCGCGAAACGCAGATCGACAACGCCTACACCGGGCTCACGTTTGATGATCGAGGCTTCGCCGTGGCGAGTCTGCGGAGCGAAGAGGGCAAGGGGGTCGAGCTTCGGTGGGATGCGAGCTGTCCCTGGGTCCAGGTGCACACCGCCGACCGCCCGGAGCGAGAGCTCAACCGAGTCGGGCTCGCGTTGGAGCCGATGACATGTCCGCCGGACGCCTTCCGAACCGGAACTGACCTGATTGTCCTGGAACCAGCCGATACACACAGCGTGAGATGGGCGGCTCGGGCGCTTCCATGAATCTCTAGCGGGGCTGCTTTCAGAGCCCCACGAAGGACGTCAGACCGAGGGTCCACCCCCAGGACGTGGGGTGGACCTTCCAGGCGTGGTGAGGGGCCCCGAGTGTGACGTCACCGAGTAAAGAGAGGTGAAGACGACGACGTTGGCCTGGTAGCTGTCCGTTGGGATGTCGAAGTCCCCTCCGCAGGTGACCAGCTGGAGAGCGCTGTAACCATGAGAGGCGTAGACCTGTCGGGCCGGGAAGTCCTCGTTGGGATATGTCCCTACCTTGTCGACTACAAAATGGGCGACCCTACCGTCGGCCAAGCTCACCGCAATCCGGTCACCCGCCTTCAAGAACCGCAGCAGATAGAACACCGCCGGTCCCTCACGGGAGTCAACATGTCCCAAGATGACGGCCGAGCCGACCTGTCCGGGGGTCGGCCCAAGACGAAACCATCCAGGCTCCGCGAAATTGGTAGGGACCTGGACGGTGCGATCGGGATTGAGGCCAAGCTCCGAGAGGGAGGTTTCTAGGTCAATCGCCGGGATCCGCAGTCCAACTGGTGCCGAGCGGGGCGCCACTGGATCGGAGTCCTCTCGGGGCCTCACGAGTGGATCGACGCCGTCCGCACGCGGTGCTGCGCCGGGGTGGGCTGATCGACTTGGTCCAGTGCCGTCGCCTGCTGATGGCGCCGTGAGTTGGGGCGTCGAGAGTTGGGGCGTCGAGAGCCCGCTCACCTGCGCGCCCGGCTGCCCGCTCAGTCCCACCGTCAAAGACACTGCTGCCACCAGCAACAAGCTCAGGGCCACTACAGCCCAGCGCCTCGATTGGCGCACGCTCTCTGTGAAGTGCCGGGCCATTCATTGCCGCCTGAGTGCCGTACTCCGTTTCACGCGGGCACTCTGCGACCACGAAAAGACTGACGGAGTGCCCCACCCGCCCCGGCCAGGGCAAGAAGGCCGAGAAGCGCCAGCTCGCCGCTTCCGCGGTCACTGGATTGATAGGCCCCGCCCGCACCCGTGTCCGGACGGCCACGAGGAATCACCGCGCCGCCACCAACATTGTCTCCAGGACCACCGACACCAGGACCACCGACACCAGGACCACCGACACCAGGACCACCGACACCAGGAC
>JACCSH010000148.1 GCA_013813125.1 Nocardioidaceae bacterium
GCTGTAGCCCCCCTCCATCATCGAGACTCCCAGCACCCGGTCCAGCTCGCTTCGCGCACGGGCGTACCAGAGGTCGGCACCCAGACGCTCAAACCCTGCCGCGGCAGCTTCCAGCATCTCCTTGGCCCTTCCGCGCCGTTTGGCCCTCCGTAGTGCGATGCCGTAGGCGAGTTCGGTGCGGGCTCGCTCGAACGGCTACGGTAGCCGCTCGTGCATCTGCAGGGCCAGCTCGAAAGCAGTCCGACACGCCACCTGGTCCCCCCGGGCGGCAGCGACCATCCCCCGGCACCGCGCCCCGGTTGCCAGCGCGTACACCCTGTCCAGGCGTCGTCCCGACTCCTCCAGATCGGTCGCGAGCTTGTCGGCCCTGTCCACGTCGCCCAGAGCTAGCAGCGCCTCCACTTCGTCAGGCACGAAGCGAAAGACGCCGGGCTCACGCAGCCCGGTGAGCATGGCCATGTCCGAGAAGGGCTCGATGTTCCGGTGCGCCGCTGCGGCATTCCCGACCGACAGCTCGAGAAATCCGAGACCGGTATGAACCCATGCCTGGATCGAAGCCACCGACTCGCCGGGACCCTGCAGCAGGTGTTCGAACGTGGCGCGCGCGGACCCAACTTGGCCACGGTGTACGTCGACCAACGCACCCACGTACTCGCAAAGCGCGAAGTGGCTGCGCTGGCCGGTCAGCTCCGCGACCTCGCGTCCGGTCGCAGCCAACCTCGCTGCCGTCGCGTACTCACCAGCCCAACATTCCAGCTCGGACTCCTGAAAGAGCAGGAAGGGCAACGAACCCTCGCTGCCCCTCGTCGTGAGCTCATGGCGCAGATCTTGATACGACGTCCGGCTCTCGTCGAACCGGTCGGTCCATTTCAAGACCTGGGCCCGGCAGCTCCTCGCGTCGAAGGCGATAAGAGGCTCCGGCATCAGCTGCGTGGCAACAGCCCGGTCGAGTCGGTCGAGGTCGGCGCCGTGACCGGCGAGACAGTGCACCACCGCGCTCACTGCCCACACGCTTGACGCAAGAACTTCTGACGTGGCCTCAGGCAGAAGCGCCTCCGCTCGGACTGCGTGCGTCATCGCGACATCGACGGCCCCCACCGACGCGTGCGCCCAGCCCAGATCGCGGTGCAGCGAGACGAGCAGGTCAGGACTCCCGGTGGCCTGCAGGACGGCCTCTTCCAACAACGGCACCGCCGAGGCCACGGAGTCGTCGTGGTAGCGCATCCTCGCCATACGGCGCAGTGCTTCGGCGGTGTCACGACCGGGCGGGGACTCGGTGAGTACCCGCTGCAGCAGCATCTCTGCCCGTGCCCCATCACCCGCATGGAAGCGGCAGTCAGCAGCCTCCATCCATCGGCGGCGGCGGGCGTCAGCTAGCCGAGAGGGAGAGATGGCTGCCGCTAGCTCCCACAGCCTGGCCGCGTGCTCGGGCGCACCACGGGCCAGCGTGGCCGCGGCCACCTCCTCCAGGAATCTCGCCACACGTTCGTCTGCACCCACCACAGCAAGTGCCAGATGGCGGGCTCGCTCTTCGGGCTCGTGCACCGCCTCGGCCAGATCCCGGTGGATTTCGCGGCGCTGCTCGGCGCTGGCGTCCCAGTACGCCGCAGCAGCCAGCAGTGGGTGAACGAACAGTAGCTCGCCGTCTTTGCTCGTCAACAACTCGTCGTTCTCTGCGGTAGCAAGGGCGCCTTCCGCGACTGGCCCAAGAATCTGCACAGCCAGCTGAGTGGTTGGACGTGTCGCGGCCGCGGCAGTCAACAGCAGGCGTCGCACCTCCGAAGTCTGATCCGCGACGCGTCGGGCCACCAGCTGTCCTAGGCTGGCCGGCAGCGGCATGGACCGATCGGGGTCGTCGCGGCCGCCGGAACTGCGGCCCAGCTCCAATGCAAAGTAGGGATTGCCGCCGCTCGCCTCGTGAATGCGCAGGCTGTGCGCCCGGTCGATTGACCCGACGCGCTCAACGAGCAGGCGACGCACATCGTCTCGCGAGAGCCTTTCGAGGCGCACCACCTGGGAAGTCCCGCCCGGCAATACCAGGTTGGTCGGCAGGCCGGTCGCTGGCCCAGGTACACGTCGGGTGACCAACAAGGCCATGGTCTCGTGTGCCAGGCGTCGCACCGCAAAGGTGAGGGCATTCGCCGACGCTGCATCCATCCAGTGGCCGTCATCGATCGCCATGAGCAAAGGTCCGTCTGCCGACCACACTCGCAGCAGTCCAAGCAGTCCGGTCCCGACTGCCCGCGGGTCGACCGGCCCATCGTCACCTTCGTCGTCGCGCAAGAGCGCAACTCCAAGCGCGTGCCTCTGAGGTGCCGGCAGACCGAACAAGTCCTCGGGAGCGAGCGGATCGAAGAGGTCGGCCAGTGCCGTGAAGGGCAGCTCCAACTCAGCCTCGACACAGTGGCAGCTGCGCACATTCAGACCCCGGGCCTCAGCTTCGCGGAGAGCGAAACGCCACAGTGCGGTCTTGCCAATGCCGGCCTCACCGTAGAGCGTGAGCAGCTTGGGACCGAGATCACGATGCCCCAGCAGGGCGATGAGTTCGGCGCACTCGGCATCGCGGCCGAACAAGGTCTCAACCTGCGCACTAGCCACAAAGGCAGTGTCCCGCCGCACGCTGCCCGGAACAACCGCTGTCTGCCACGTGTCCACGTTGAGATCAGATCGTGCGAACGTTAGGGCCTCTCCGCCACAACTGGCGAGAGCACCTCCGGCCGGCCTTGGTCGGTGTGGGTGTTCTTCACCGAGGGCACGGGGGAGTTCGCGGGTTGGTACGTGAACTCGGAGAAGCCGCACGTCCGCGACAAGCACACCGCGTACACGAGTGATCGTGTGCTCGATCTCGTGATCTCGCCGGATCGCACGATGGTCCGCAAAGACGAGGACGAGCTCGCGCTCGCTGTCGCGCAGGGCGTCTTCGATGCGACCGCCGCGGCAGCGATCTCGAGGCGGACGCCGCTGCGCTGGAAGCCCTCGTAGCCGACTGGGGGCCACCGTTCTGTGACCACTGGGAGCGATTCCGGCC
>JACCSH010000153.1 GCA_013813125.1 Nocardioidaceae bacterium
ATTCTGGCGAACCTCTTCAACGGGGGGGCCACCTTCATGGCCGATGTGTGTGACGCCGACCCGTACACCCTTCGGGCCGCCAGACACCACGGCGAGCCAGCCCCGACTCCGTGCCCGGTATGCCGCAAGCCGGAGTTGCGACATCTCCACTACGTCTTCGGCGATGAGCTCGGACAGTTCTCCGGCCGCATCAAACCAAGGGCTGAGATCGAGGTGATGGCCCTCGAGCACGGCGAGATCAGGATCTACGTGCTGGAGGTGTGCTCAGGCTGCGGGTGGAACCACCTCGTCGAGTCCTACCTCGTGGGCGACGGCGTACCGCGAAAACCACCGCGGCGCCGGCGCACCGTTGAAGATGACGACTGAAGCGAAGAAGAGACTGTGAGCAGTACACGACCTGGCGGAAATGGCGCGCCTCCACAGCTCGGCCGGACCGGTTCGGGCAAAGGCGGCAAGACCAAGATGCGTGACCTCGCAGGTTGGGCAAAGGCTCGCCATGCTGCGAAGAAGACGCTCAAGTGGGGCGCCATCATCGGACTCGTCACCGCTGTGGCGGGGGCCATCGCTGTCTACATCATCTACAAGTCGATCGACCTGCCTGACCCGAATCGGGACTTCCAGACCGAGAAGACGACGGTCTTCTACTCCGACGGCAAGCATGTGTTGGGCGGGTTCGCTTTGCAAAACCGCGAGAGCGTCGAGTTGGACGAGGTTCCTGTGCACATGCAGGACGCGGTGATCTCGGCGGAGGATCAGTCGTTCGAGACCAACCAGGGGCTTGACCCGAAGGGCATCGTGCGGGCCGCCTGGAAGAACGTTTCGTCGGAGACCGAACAGGGTGCCTCCACCATTACGCAGCAGTACGTCAAGATCTTGTACCTCTCTTCAGAGCGCACCTGGGAGCGCAAGATCAAAGAGGCATTCCTCGCGGTCAAGGTGCAAAACACCTTGAGCAAGGACCAGATCCTCGAGGGCTACCTCAACACGATCTACTACGGACGTGGCGCCTACGGCGTCCAGGCCGCGTCACAGGCGTATTTCCGCAAGGACGCCAAAGACTTGACCATCCCCGAGAGCGCAGCGCTCGCGTCGATTATCAACTCGCCGGGTACCTTCGATCCAGCCGTGGGCAAGGACAACAGGCAGCGGCTTCTCGAGCGCTACAACTACGTGATCAACGGCATGGTCGAGCTCGGCCGGCTGGGCGAAGCCCAGGCCGCCAAGTTCGAAGGCCAGCTGCCCAAGTTCCCGGAGGTCGAGGAACAGAGCGAATACGGCGGCCAGCGCGGTCACCTGCTGACGCTGGTCAGGGAGCACCTGGTCGCCCAGGGTTTCGCCGAAGAAGAGATCAGTGGCGGGGGTCTCCAGGTTGTAACCACCTTGGACTGGCAGGCCCAGCGTGCCGCCGGTCGCGCTACCCGTGAGGTCCCCCCGAAGGGAAAGGAACAGCTACACGTCGCGCTGGCCTCGATCGAGCCCGGCACCGGGGCGTTGAGAGCCATGATTGGCGGCGAGGACTTTCTGGGCGAGAATCCACAAGCCCAGGTCAACTTCGCCACCAGCCCCGTACCGCCTGGTTCGGCCTTCAAGCCGTTTGCCCTGACGGCGGGGCTTGAGTCCGGGTTCACGTTGGAGGACAGGTTCAACGGCAACTCGCCCTACTATCTGCCGAACGGCGAGACCATCGAGAATCAGGGAGAGAACGCAGGTGAATCGTTGGGCTACATCAGCCTGACCACCGCTACCCAAGAGTCCGTCAACACGGCCTACATGGACATGGTGATGAAGATCGGCGACTCCGGCGGAATCCAGCAGGTTATCGACGCCTCGATCGACGCTGGTGTTCCCGCCTCCTCGCCTGGACTTGACAAGCCCTTTCCCTCCGTCGTCCTCGGGAGTGCCTCGGTCGCCCCAGTGGAAATGGCTGAGTCCTACGGCACTTTCGCAGCCCTCGGCGAGCAAGCGTCGTGGTATCTCATCGAGAAGGTGTCGGATGCAAGCGGCGTTCGACTCGAGCACAAGCTCGAGACCGAGCGAGCCTTCGATGCAGACATTGTCAGCAATGTGACGTACGCCCTCCAGCAGGTGATCACCCCAGAAGGTACCGGATACAACGCGCTCGAGCTCGAGCGACCCGCAGCTGGGAAGACCGGTACGGCGACCGGTCCGGACCTCGATGGCGACGGCGAAGGAGACGTCGTGTCTTCCTGGTTCGTCGGCTATACCCCTCAGCTGTCGACTGCGGTGATGATGGTTCGCGGGAACTCCCGCAAACCATTGAACGACGGCTACATCGACACGTTCTACGGCGGCGGATACCCAGCGATGACGTGGACGCGATACATGAAGGCCGCCTTGCGGGGCTTGCCGGTTGAGGACTTCCCCGACCCGGCCACCCTCGATCGCGAGCCCGCGACCTCCACGCCACCCTCGACCAGGCTCACCCCGACTGCGCCCACGGGCGAGCCGAGCTCCAGCACGACCCCAGAACCGCCAAGCTCGACGGCGACGAACGAGCCGCCGACCACCACGAAGCCGACGACTGAGCCGCCGACCTCCGATCCACCGACCTCCGATCCACCGACCTCAGATCCACCGACGAGCGACCCGCCAACAACAGATCCGCCGACCTCCGATCCACCGACGAGCGACCCGCCGACAACAGATCCGCCGACGAGCGACCCGCCGACAACAGATCCGCCGACGAG
>JACCSH010000159.1 GCA_013813125.1 Nocardioidaceae bacterium
CCCCAGGACAATCCGGCCGGTCTTGAGCGAGGCAAATGACAACAGTGGAATTCGTTGCTTAGGATCGCCTTGCAGGGGGTGACTGCCCACCGTCGAGGCTGCAGGAGCACACTTATGGACGCCGCAGACATCGCGACTTCGGGTGAGGCTGCCCGAGCCGCGGACGACCTGTCTGCGCGTGACCAGCAGATCCTCGCCTTTGAGCGACTGTGGTGGAAATACGCCGGAGCCAAGGAACAAGCCGTCCGGGAACAGTTCGAGATGTCCTCGACCCGCTACTACCAGGTCCTCAACGCCCTGATCGACCGGCCGGAAGCTCTCGCCTTTGACCCGCTTCTGGTGAAGCGGTTGCGGCGGCTTCGGGCGGCACGACAGCGGCAGCGTTCGGCTCGTCGGCTCGGTTTCGAGCTCTGACCATGCGGTTGCCTTCCGCTGTGACCCTCGCCAGCGCGGCTCTGCTCGCCGCGGCAGGTGTGGGGCTGGCTGCTTGGGCGGTGGCGGACGAACTGACGGCGCCCGATGCGGCATCTGCTAGTGCGTCGAAGGACTCAGGTGCGGAGGAGTCAGGTGCTGGCGGATCGTCGGGAGCTGGCGCCCCAGGGAATGGCGGATCGTCAGCGGCTGGTGCAACTTCCGACCCGGCCGCCGGCGGGCCATCCGGCCCTCCTGGTGGCGCCACTTCTTCTGGGCCGTCCGGCGACTCTCCTGGTAACACCGACGGGCTTCGTGAACCGAACGCTGGTCCGCGCACCGAGCCGCAGCAAGAGAAGGCGCGCCAGACCAAGCCCGCCAAGCCGGACCCGGATCTCGTTCCTCAGGTGCTCGTCGAGGTCTACAACAACTCCGGCATCACCGGCCTGGCCGCCGAAAAGGCGTCCCTGCTCCAGGGCGCGGGGTGGAACGTCGGCGCCACGGACAACTGGTACGGCTCGATCCCAGAAAACACCGTCTACTACCCCGAGGGTCTACGGCCCGACGCCGACAAGCTGGCCAAAGCACTCGGACTCGACCGGGTGCAGCCCGCTGTCGCTCCGATGTCCTTCGACCGCCTGACGGTGATCTTCACCTCTGCCTGAGCCCCTGGTTCCGCTTGGAGCGCCGGCGCCGACGTAAGCAAACTTTCTGCAGCCTCGGCTCCGCCCCCTCGCGCGCGGCCCGCCTCACGCGCGGCCCCGCCTCAGCCACCTCACGGTCCGGCCCCGGCCCCAGCCATCTCACGGGCGCCCCGGCCTCAGCCACCTTACGGGCAGGGCCAGGAGCACATCGACTACTCGGCAAACAGTTCACATGAACGATTTGGTGCCCGAAAACCGCGAAGTCGGTCGTACTTTCGTGCACGTGAACGGTTTGAACGGCGTTGGCGGGGCCACTCGCTCTATCCCCGCTGGCGGCCCACTCGCTCTAACCCCGTTGGCGGGCCTACTCGTCTAACCCCGTTGGCAGGCCCACTTGGTCAATCGGTGCGCAGATCTGCCCAGGTTGATTCGAGAAGCTCTCGGAACCACTCGCTGGCGAGGTTCGGGACCTCCGGAACGCGATCACCCCTTGTCGGGACGACGGAGTAGATGGTGCCGCACATGCTGAGGTCCGCTGTGATGGTTCTGCGTGTTCCGGTGGTGTCTTCCAGGACAAGGGAGTACACGGGATCGCTCGATCGGGCGCAGTCAACCATTCCCGTCGAACCTGTGTGGTAAGCCACTCTGAGGGCATCGGCCTGTCCCGCATCCAGCTCGACGCTGCCCAGGAATCGGGCTCCTCCGTCGTCAGCAACCGTGGCGTAGCGGCAGAGCAGTCCACGGGTCGCGCTCACCGGCAGTGGCATCAGATCGAGCGTTGTGGACGGCCCGTTCACGTCTGTTTGACCTGGCTCATAGGGCTGCGGCGGGCATTCGAGCGGGCCGGCCGGAGCCACCGCAGGGAGAGTCTCGGACAGCTGCTGCCCTAACGCCGTCATGGACTGAAGAAAGACCTGGCGGCCGGTGACCGCTAGTTCTTGCTCAGCCAGGCGGGCGACTAGGCAGTCACTGGCGTTGCCGGTCAGTGAGCGCACAGAGCCGTCCTGAAAGCCGATGTGCAGCCTGAAGGCGTCTCCGTACACGTTGCCTGTCGGCGAGCAATTGAGGCTTGCCTGTGGCGCAATCCAGTCAGCCACCAGATTTTCCACATCCTCAGTGAGTGTGACGTCTGGATTGCGAAAGGCGTCAGCCTCGTCGAGCGCCATCTTCGGGCAGAAGCGCAACCAGGTGGCGGGTTTGTCAGGGAAGGGAAGGCGAGCACTTGAAGCTTGCGACAAGTCGGCCTCAGAACTGCAGGAGTCCGGCGTATCGCCGGGATCAGTCGGCGCAACGCTGGTCGTCGTACCAGAGTCTGCTGCCGGGGAGTCGCTGCCAACGTCGCTGAGTGACATTGGGACGAGTACGGCGACCGTCACTGCCAGGGGAGCAAGCCCAGCCGCCACCACCGCCCGCCTCTGGCGGGTTCGTCCCAGGGTCGCGGCCCGGGAAGCACGGTTCGCCGAATGAGGCGCCTCGGGAACTGAGCTGGTCAGGCGCTCTCGGAGGGCTTGCTCTTCCTGCGGGTCCAGCTGATCTGTCATCTCGCATCCTCTGGTTCGGTCATCTGGAGCAGAGGAGATCCGCGCAGCGCTCTGATGGCGCGCGCGTGGTGTGTCTTGACGGTGCCGAGCGAGCATCCGAGCTGGTTAGCGGTCTCCGTCTCAGTCAGGTCGTCGAAGTAACGCAGCACCACAACTGCACGCTGACCCGGCGACAGTGTCGCCAACGCCGTTTGCACGTCGAGGCGAATCGCCGCCGACTGACTCTCGTGCGGTTCCGCCGTCTCTCTGTCCGGGAGCGTCTGCGTTGGCTGTTCGCCGCGCCACTTGCGCCGCCACCAGGTGGCATACGTCGTGAACATCGTCCTGCGAACGTAAGCCTCGAACGACCCTCTTTTTGACACCTTCTCAAATCGTGGCCAAGCCTTGGCCAGTGCCGTTTGGACGAGATCCTCGGCCAAACCTGAGTCGCCAGTGAGAAGCCACGCCGACCGCCACAGGGAGGAGCCCCGTGCGGCCACGAACGCGTCAAACGACTCCTGCACAGGCCACCTCCTCTAACGGATACAACCACTTGCGGCTACCAAAGGGTTGACAGGCCGTCGTGTCCGCACCTGAGACCGCTGGGGAACCTCGTGGCGGCCCCCTGGCCGGTGCCCCTCAGCGCAGCGCGAGCTTTCCCAATGTCTAGCAACAGTTCACATGAACGATCTGGTGACCGGAAACCGCGCAGTTGGTCGTACTTCTGCGCACATGAACGATTTGGAGGGTGCGGTCGCGGTCAGGTCAGCCTGGGCTCGGATTGAGGGGTGCGGTCGCGGTCAGGTCAGCAGGGGCTCAGATGGAGAGGCGAGCGGTCGAGGACACGTCAGCATCGGGGTTGGAGGAGAGACGCGGGGCGGCGTCAAGTCAACCTTCGAAGCGGAGGTGGTTGACTAACGGTCGTGCTGCCAGAGGCTCGTACGCCCGAGGGCCGCCAGGGCCTCGAGGCTCTCGTTGCCTCCCCTGGTCGAGCGCTGGTCGCCTTCGACTATGACGGGACGCTGGCACCGATCGTCGAGAACCCGATGCAGTCCAAGCCCCAGCCGGGGATTATCGAGGCGCTGGCCAAGCTTGCCGAGCAGGTGGGTCTGGTGGCGATCGTCACCGGCAGGCCAGCACAGATCGCAGTGAGCTTGGCGGGGCTCGCTGGCTCGGCGCCCGACTCGACTCCGGTCGACTCGCTGACCATCAAGGATCTCGTCGTAGTGGGCCACTACGGCATGGAGCGCTGGGATGCCCGGACTGGGCGGCTTCAAACCGTTGAGGCGCCTCCGGGCGT
>JACCSH010000168.1 GCA_013813125.1 Nocardioidaceae bacterium
GTCGTGGTCTTCGGGCGGTACCGGGCGTTGTTGTTCTCGACGTTCGATCCCGAGGTCGCCGACGTGTCGGGAGTGAGGGTCGCGCGTACGGACGCCCTCCTGATGCTGGTGCTCTCGCTGGCCATCCTCGCCACCCTGAACATCATCGGGGTCACCCTCGTAGCCGCCACCCTCGTGATCCCCGCGGTGGTTGCCCGGATGCTCACTGACTCATTCAGCCGGATGCTGTGGATCTCCTCCATCACTGGAGCAGCCGGTGGCTTCCTCGGCATGAACCTCAGCTACCACCTCAACGTGCCCAGCGGCACCATGATCGTGCTCGTCGACGCCGCGGCATTCTGCTTGGTGCTCATGGTGAGCGGAGGTCGGAGCCTGCGCGCCACCGCAAACCTAGACGAGTACGTCGACCCGACTTCCATTCTGCGGGCGCAACCGGCACCGAGCCGGAACGCTCGCTGAAGCTCCTTGCCACTACGCGGCGGGTGCCGTTTCAGCATTCGTTCACTCATGAAAGACTTTCCTCCGCCCATCGACTGCAGGAGGATCAGTGAGCTCGGCAACCCGCACGCCCGACGAGATCTCAACCGAGATAGCGCAAACCAGGAACAGGTTGGCGGGCACGATCGACCAACTGGTCTACCGAACCAAGCCAAAGACGATCGTGCAAAGGCAGCTCGCGACCACCAAGGCGTCCTTCTTCAACGCCGATGGAACCCCGCGCCAGGACCGCATCGCCATGGTGGGAGGCGTCGTGCTGGGCGTGGTTGCCACCATCGTGGTGATCCGTAAAATCGTTGGCTGACTTGCGCCGAGGCCGACCTCGGCGCTTGGCAGAGATCAGCTCTGACGCAGGAAAGACTCCGCTTTGACCCCCACGCCGTCCCGGCTAGACGACAAACTCGCCATTCGCATGCTGCATGACCGCGTCCTCGTCTCACTCGACGCGGAGGCAGGTGAGCGGCGTTCGAGCGCCGGAATCGTCATACCCGCGACCGCTCAGATGGGGCGACGGCTGGCGTGGGCGCGGGTGGCGGGCACTGGGTCGAATGTACGAACCGTCGAGGTGGGTGACCGGGTGCTCTTCGATCCCGAAGACAAGGCGGAGGTGGAGGTGCGAGGCCAAGAGTTCATCCTGCTCCGTGAACGAGACCTCCACGCGGTCGCGTCTGAGCGCCTCGAAGACGGGCAAACGGGCCTCTACCTGTAGCGCTCAGCTGGCCACCGGGGATGGTGTGCCCGTTCGGCTACATGAGAAAGACGAGGAGCAGCACAGAATCACCAGCCAGCTCATGCAGTCATTCCCTGCTCGGCCATCCAGGCCTCGACGCCATCGCTGGTGCGAGGCAACTTCGCCGACAGATTCCGGTAGCCGTCCTCGGTGACGAGGAGGTCGTCCTCGATGCGGATGCCGGTGCCTCTCAAGGACTCGGGCACCAGTAGATCGCTTGACTGGAAATAGAGCCCAGGCTCAACTGTCAACACCATGCCGGCCTCCAACTTGCCCTCGTTGTACTGCTCCTTTCGAGCGGCTGAACAGTCGTGCACATCAAGGCCGAGCATGTGACCTGTGCCGTGCAGAGTCCAGCGGCGGTAGATGCCGCTGTCCTTCTCCAGCGCTGCATCGGCAGACGTCGGCAAGATGCCCATCTCCGCCAGGCCATGCGCAAGCACCGTCATCGCTGCGAGGTGGAAGTCACGGAAGGGCACACCCGGCTTCACTGCCGCCATACCGGCCTCCTGCGCCGCAAAGACCAGGTCATAAAGATGGCGTTGGTCGTCGGTGAACCCCCCAGACACCGGCAGCGTGCGCGTCACGTCGGCTGTGTAGAGAGATCGGTTCTCGACTCCCATATCGAGCAGGATCAGATCACCGGGCCGGACCGGGCCGTCATTCTCGATCCAGTGCAGTGTCGTCGCATGGCCCCCCCCGGCGACGATGCTCTCGTAGCCGACATCGTTGCCAGCGGCACGAGCGCGCCGCCAGAACGTCCCCTCGATCCATCGTTCCCCGTGGGTCAGGACCCTGTCCCACTCGCGCGCGGAGTCTTCGAAGCCCAAGATGGTGGCGTCGACCGCATCCTGCATCTGCTCGACTTCCCAGCTGTCCTTGAGCAGCCGCATCTCCGACAAGCTGGTCGCGAGCTCAGCGTCGGCCTTGGGGTCGGAGTGCGGGCCGACCATGGCATCCACGTCCGGGTCAACGCCACGGTGCACCCGGGCGGGCACCTTGGAGCTGAGCACGTCCGGTAGCTCGTAGAGATGCCGGCAACGGATGCCGAAGAGCTCCTCCGCCTCGCTCAGCGAACGACGGCGACCAGCCCATGCCTCGCCGTAGCGGCCGTCGCGCCAGAAGGCGTCGTCGGTCCTTGAGTGTCTCGGTCGAAAATAAAGCGTCGCGTCCCCGTCGTCGATCACCAAGACGGCATCTGACGACTGGTTGCCGGTGAGATAGACGTGCGCCGTGTCTGCACGGAACCGGTAGTCGGTGTCATTGGCACGCGCCTTCAAAGGACCTGCGGGTATGACGATGCGCTCCGCTGCGAAGCGCTGCGCGAGTCG
This sequence comes from Nocardioidaceae bacterium, assembly GCA_013813125.1. Lineage (GTDB taxonomy): Bacteria > Actinomycetota > Actinomycetes > Propionibacteriales > Nocardioidaceae > JACCZJ01. The sequence continues at coordinate 2,560 of JACCSH010000168.1, forward strand.
GTCGCGACGTGCCCTCGCCCAAGGTGCGACCGCCATACGCTCCACCGCGTCGTCTGCGTCTGACCAACCTTCTCGCATGAAGGAAACCAGGGCGTCACTCGCTGGGACGGGATAGTTCTCTGGTTGAAACCGGTCGGACATGTGCGCTCCTCACGTCGGCGGCCCGCTGCTTTCATCGGTGCCTACGCTGCCTATCCTTGCACCGTCTTACACCCGTCTTGCACCGTCCTGCGCGGAGCGGAGCCCCAGCTCGGAATCCTCGTTATGGCGGCGATCGTCAACGTAGCGGCTCTGGGTGGTGTACGGGTGATCAACGGGCTGGCTCTGCTGACGCCGGAGCTGATCACTGGTTTGCTACCAACTGTGGTGTGCCATTGTCTTGACCCGGCGCTGAAAGGTCCTGCACACCTCGAGGCGACCCGCCAGTGAATTTCACGGCGTTACCGTGGTTACGCTACCGTAGGTTAGGCCGTAAAGAGCTTCCGGAAGGCTATCCATGACCCTGTCAGCAGAGCGCACTTTGACCGAGACAGAGTTCTTGCTCGAGCTCAACCCTGTGGTGGAGGCAGAGCTGAACCGCCACATCCCGGTGGCGAAGGAGTGGTTCCCCCA
>JACCSH010000183.1 GCA_013813125.1 Nocardioidaceae bacterium
CCGTGGGTGAGGAAATCGGCCTTGAGGCGCACCCGGAGACTGACCAGTTCCTACGACTCGACGCGGGCCGGGGCCGCGTCCAGATGGGCCGCACGAAGGATCGACTCAACTTTGACCGGGAGGTCGAGGATGGCTGGGCAATCTTTGTGCCCGCCGGCACTTGGCACAACGTCACCAACATCGGCGACGAGATCCTGCGGCTTTACGCCGTCTACGCGCCGGTCCACCACGCGTCGGGCAAGATCCATGCCACGGCCGCCGACGCGGAGCGCGACGAGGACTCAGGCAACGACGACCCGCCAAGCTGGTCGGTCCAGCCGGCCCAGCAGCCGTCGGACGAGCACGCCTGACCAGCGAGGGCTTGCTCGTCGCGTCAACGTCGACCTCGACGTCGTTGCAGCCGCGACCGCTGACGCGGCTGCTAATGGGGGTGCATCGCCGCGGTTTCGGCCAGAGTGGTGTCCGAGTCCGCCGGTGGGTGAGCACTCGCGACTACAGTTCCTCGAGGTCTATGTCTAGATCGTGCCCCTCACGGCGAACGAGGAGGTGTGACGGGTGCTGGGATGCCGTGCCCGGCCGCGTGCGGTGAGCACTGAACCATAAGGGCGCTGCGGCCTTACTCCGGACGAATCTGTTTATGACGATGGGAGGGGGAGGCCTGTGCTGTTCGTGGGGTGATGATTGGGCCGAGGCGCATAATGACGTCGAGCTGCAAGACGGGCGTGGTGGGGTGCTAGCCCAACGGCGACTGCCCGGCGGTTGTCCACAGGCTGTGGTCTCGATGAAACGAGGTCGCACTGCCACGTACTGCCACGTAGTGGCACCGAAGCCTCGACATCAAGATGGTTTACCAATGCCTGCGGGCCGCTGACCGGCAGATGCGCTTCGAAAGGTGCTAGAAAACGAGATGCTGAACATCCAGGACGGTGGCTTCTTGCTAGATGCTCTTCGGGACCTCAGGCGGGCGTGCACCCACTTCGTCAGCGCTGCCGGACCCAGGTCACAAGCGTTCAAGGAGGACGACGCCCTCTTCCGGTATCACCTGGAGATTCTGCGCGAGGCCTTTGCTCACCTCGTCATCCGCATTGTGAGTGAGTTCGACCTTAGCCGACGCCGGAGGTGCGACAGATCATGGACTTCGCCAGCTAAGCGCCCAGGTTGTTCGGGTCGTCCTGAATCTACATCTCGCGGCGGGGGCGATCCTGGGAGTCGAGTGCAGGCCCTTCTGCTCCCCGTCGCGGATGTTGCGGGGTCTCGGCCTCCAACTACTGGCCCTGGCGGTAGACGGCCTCCCTGACGGGGCCGGGCGGCACCCACCCCCCGCAGCGGATGCGGAGATGTAGCCAACCATTCCGGCGTGGCAGCGAGATTCGCGTCATTCTGGCGGCGTAAGACGCGCCTTCCGAACGGCGCCCGTGGCGCACTCGCGTGTCGGCATGACAAATGCATTGTGGGCTCGGGCCCAGCCTCCACGGAGTGCTGCCCGGGTGCGCACACCGTCTGCTTAGCTGGCGGGGTTCGCTCGAGCTGGCGGGTGGCATCGGTGACCGGTGATGTGTGGGGGAGTGAAAGGCCTCAAATCGGCTCGGCGACGATCAGGCTCTGCGGCCCCGCCAGCGGGGCGTGCGACAGAAAACGCCAGCTCGTCGCATCGAACCATCCACGTACTTCGTCGACGCTGTAGACATCTCCGTGCTGCAGGTGCACGGCGAACTCCCCAGCCATCATGGCCGCGTGCACCGGCTGGGTGTGAGTTCTGTCGGTCCAGAAGTCGGCCAGCAACAGCCGAGCCCCTTCCGGGGCAACAGCACGCACACGAGAGAGGAACGCCTGATTGTCCTGCGGCGACCAGTAGTGGACCAGGTTGGCCATCAAGAAGGTGTCATGCCCTTCCGGCAGCGGGTCCGTCTGTACGTCGCATGCGACGGCATGGACGCGAGCGCTCAGGCCGGCGCTCGCGATCCGATCCCCGGCGACCCCGACGACGACCGGCAGGTCTAACACCGTGCATGTCAGGTCGGGATACACCTGGGCCGCGGCAATCGACCAGGACCCGGTTCCGCCGCCGATGTCGAGCAGCGAGTGGCTGGAGTGAAGGTCTACGGCGTGGGGCAACGCGTGTGCCGGACCGGCGAGTACCGCCTCGATCCCTTCGGACGCCACTTTCTGCAGTTCGTCGTCCAGCTCGAAGATCTCTGGATGTTCACCACCTGCCAGCGCCGTTGCCAGCGCCGTCCACGCCGGATAGCTCAGCTTGTCCCAGAACTTCAGGAAGGGCCGCAGGTCGGCGGAGGTCCGGCCGGTGAGGAACTGCGCGGCCGTTGAACTGTTGGAATACTCGTCGCCCGATCGCACCAGGAGCTCCAGAGCGACCATGGCATCGGCGCTGATCCGGGCCGCCCGGGGGGTCAGGCCGGTGCGTGCGGCGAGCGCCTCGAGCGTCGCCGGAGAGTCCGCCAGTGCTTCGAAGAGCCCTAGCTCGCTCGCTGCGAAGAGATGCTTCGCGGCCATAAATCCGGAGGCGATGCGCATCACCGGCTCGGGATTCGGGGGTGTGGCTGTCGTCGTCATCGTGACCTCCGGGCTTCGGGTGGGATGCTATGAGCCTGCGCCGCTCGCGGCGCCACGGCCATCCCAGAAATCTGGGGCCGCGGCGCGACGCCCAAGCGGCCTACTCTGAGGGGGTGGGCGGCGACCTGGAACGGCGGACTCAGGACAAGGTCGCGCGCCTTGCCGGTGAGGGACACGACTGGGTCACGCTCAGCACCCGCCTCAGTGCGGTGATCGCGGGGGTCATCCCCTTCACTCGTACGTGCTGGCACACCGTGGACCCTGGGACTGTCCTCTTCACCGGTAGCCTCAACCGCGAAATCAAGTGCTCCGGCTCGTGGTTGGCCGAGCACGAGTACGTCATCGATGACATCAACCGCTGGTGGTTCCTGGCTCGTGGGCAGACTCACGTCGGCGCCAGCAGCCTCGCCACACATGGAGACCTGTCCCGGAGCGCGCGGCACCGCTCGCGTGAGGGCTATGGCACCGGAGACGAGCTGCGGGCGTCCTTCGTGGTGGACGGGGTCTATTGGGGTGCCGCGGGATTCCTTCGAGAGGAGGGCGACCTGTGGTTCACCGAAGCCGAGGTGCGCCTGCTCGCGACCATGTGCAGCGCGGTAGCCGAAGGCCTGCGACGCGCCCTGCTCGCCGTGCCTCCCGCCGTGGGCGTGCCGTCAGCGGGCATGGATGCCGGCCCCGGCCTGGTGGTCTACGACGAGCACGGCGACCCTGAGCTGATCTCATCGGCTGC
>JACCSH010000204.1 GCA_013813125.1 Nocardioidaceae bacterium
CCCCTATCCCAGTCTCGTTGACCCAGATGGACAGTTACTGCTTCAGTTCGAGGGCATTATCCCGATCACCGCTGTTCCGAGCACCCTGGTCATCGATGCTCAGGGAGACATCGCCGCGAAGGTCGTAGGGAAGGTCACCTACGGGACACTGCGCGGCCTGATCGAGGACGAACTGGCCGGCAACACCGGGAAACCTTCGAAGCCCGTCTCCCGAGGTGGCTCGTGATCTCGCGGCCAGCCCCGGCGAGATCGCCGCCTACGGCCCCTTGCTGCTCGCAATCCCGGTCGCCGTCGCCGCGGCCTGGTGTCATTCCTCAGCCCCTGCTGCCTGCCGTTGGTTCCCGGATACCTCGCTTACGTGTCCGGGACCGCCCAGGCGGCGAAAACTGCCGTAGCGCTGGCGACCTGCTGAGGTCCACGTCGGACACCGTCAGATTGCTGCTACTTAGCAGCGACCCGTGCACTCGAAAGGAACCAGCTGGTGGCTGCAAAGAAGGAGCCGACGCGTGATCGCCGCGAGCGAGTGGCGCAGATGGAGGCCGAACGCCGCAAGTCCGAACGGCGGCGGACCTTCGTAATCGCCGCTGTTGTTGCAACCATCGTGATCGCGATCGTCGTCGGCACCGCCATCGGCGTCCGGAACATACAGAACGACAAGCAGGCGCAGGAACAGCAAGCCAGCTCTCCCATCGAGGGGGTGCAGACCTACGACGACCTGACCCGGCAACACGTCGACGGCGAGGTCGACTATCCCCAATCACCCCCGGTGGGAGGCGATCACAACCCCACCTGGGTGAACTGCGGCAGCTATGACGAACCGGTCCCGCAAACGTCGGCCGTGCACTCGATGGAGCACGGAGCGGTGTGGGTGACCTACCAGCCCGACATCGGCGACGACCAGATGTCGGTCCTCGACGAGATCGCGGCCGCCGAGGACTACGCGCTGGTCACCCCCTACGCCGAACAGGAGGCCCCGGTGGTGGCCACCGCGTGGGGCGTCCAACTGGAACTCGAAGACGCCGGCGACGAACGACTGCAAACGTTCCTCATCAAATACCTGCAAGGCCCCCAAACCCCAGAACCGGGAGCGGTGTGCACGGGCGGTCTCAGCGGCTGACTGTGACACCGGAAGAACAAGCTGACGCAGGCTCCGTCAGCGAGAAGGGCAGAAGCCCCTTCGTGATTGCCGTCGCGGTCGTCGCCCTGGCGGCGCTGCTCGCTTCGGTGTTCCTGCTCGGGATCTCTCTCGGCCCCAGCGACACGACGAAGATTGCTATGTCCGCTGAGTCGTCAGTGGACGCCGGCTTCGCTGGCGACATGCAACGACACCACGCCCAGGCTGTCGAGATGTCGAACCTTGTCCTCCAGCGGACCAGCGACGCTGAGATCCGGACTCTCGCAACAGATATTCTCCTCACCCAGCAGCAGCAGATCGGCCAGATGTACGCCTGGCTCGAACTTTGGTCACTGCCTCAGTCGTCCTCCCAACCGGCGATGGCGTGGATGCCGCAGGACCAGGCCAACACACCGGGCCACGACATGGCCTCGATGGGGAGCCAGCCGATGCCAGGGATGGCGACATCTAAAGACCTTGCCCAACTCGCCAAGGCGACTGGCACCCGCGCCAACCGGCTCTACCTGCAACTGATGATCCCGCACCATCAAGGCGCCCTCGACATGGCGACCGCCGCAGCTCAGAACGCCGAAACATCCCAAGTCAAAGCACTCGCCCAGGCCATTTTGGATTCCCAAACGGCTGAACTTGCTGTCCTGCGGCAGATGCTCGCCGCACGGGGCGGGCCGATAACTGGCTGACGTCCGGTACTCAGGTCAGCAGTCAGGGAAGGCTGCCCTACGCCGAAGCCGTCGCACGGACCAGAGAGGTGCTGGCCGAGGAGGGTTTCGGGATCCTCACCGAGATCGATGTGCGGGCCACTTTGAAGGAGAAGCGTGGAGTGGACATGGAGCCCTACGTCATCCTTGGGGCTTGCAACCCAGACCTTGCGCATCGGGCTCTGGAGGTCGATCGCAGCATCGGCGTTCTGCTGCCCTGCAACGTGGTTGTAAGCAGCGTCGAAGGTGGTTCGCGGGTACAGATCTTGGACCCGCAGATCATGTCCGCGGTGACTGAGGTACCCCGTTTGCGGCCGCTGGCAGACGAGGCCTCTCGCCGTCTCCAGCACGCGCTTGACACTCTGAACAGCCACTGAAGGAGCCATCATGGATCCCCATACCCTGTATCGTCGCCGCGACGAATTCCAGATCCTCGACGTGCGTGAGGACGACGAGTGGGCCGCTGGCCGCGTCGCCGGCTCGCTCCATATCCCGCTCGGTGATCTCGCCGCCGCATGGACGAACTCGACCGCGGTCAACCGGTGGTGACGGTATGCCGCAGCGGCAACCGCAGCGGTAAGGCGGCCAAACGGCTCACGCGGGCTGGCCTGGTCGCGGTCAATCTTGATGGCGGCCTCAAGGGAGCGCAGCAAGCGCCTTGATCCCGCCGACTGCACCGACGCTGACGTCTGCCAGATCCTCTCTGCTGATCGGGTTGCGAAGCCGACTGCAGGTGCCCAACCCTGCTCGTCGCCGTCCTAGCACCGGGCACCTCACAGGGCCGCGCGCCTCGTCGCGGAGTCGCACCAGCTAAACGCGTGGCTAACGGCTGCTGTCCACCAGCGGCGAGGACCACGAGACGCCGTGGGGCACGACGCAACAGCTCACCGCCGTCCTGCTCCAACGCGAGGTCTGACCGAGTGGGAAGGCGCTCGTCGGGCCCACCGCGTCAGGTCGACCTCAGTCGCGTCAGCGGCACCGACCTAGGGTGGACGCATGGATGCCGACATCAACTTCTACTTCGACCCGGTCTGCCCCTTCGCCTGGATGACCAGCAAGTGGGTGCGGCAGGTGCAGGCGCAGCGCGACTACACCGTGGACTGGCGGTTCATCTCGTTGCGCCTGATCA
>JACCSH010000081.1 GCA_013813125.1 Nocardioidaceae bacterium
GTACAGCGCGAAGCGCAGCGTTCTTCGACCTCGACAAGACCATTATCGCCAAGTCCAGCACTCTGGCGTTCAGCCGCTCCTTCTACGAAGGTGGGCTGATCAGCCGCAAATCGGTCTTGCGTAGCAGCTACGCACAGTTCGTCTACCTGTTCGGTCGTACCGATCATGCACGCATGGAGCGGATGCGACAGTATCTGACCGATATGTCGGTGGGATGGAACGTTCAGACCGTCAAGGACATCGTCGCTGAGACGCTGCACCAGATCATCGATCCGATGGTCTACGACGAAGCAATTGGGCTCATCGAACAGCACCGTGCCGATGGCCGCGAAGTGGTCATCGTGTCAACGTCCGGTTCAGAGGTGGTCGAGCCTATCGGGACAATGCTGGGCGCAGACCGGGTGATCGCCACCGTCATGGTCCAAGACGAGGGTCGCTACACAGGCGCCATCGACTTCTATGCTTATGCCGAGAACAAAGCCACCGCAATCCGGGAGCTGGCGGAGCGGGAGGGCTATGACCTCCAGGCGTCATACGCATACAGCGACTCAGTCACGGATATTCCCATGCTCGAGTCAGTGGGTCATCCGCACGCTGTCAATCCTGACAAGGCACTGCGCAGGCAAGCTGTCGAGCGAGGCTGGACGGTGCTGGACTTCAGCAAGCCCGTAAAACTACGAAGGCGAGTCCCCTTCCAGCCACCACGCACGGTCCTGGCTGCGGTAGTCGTCAGCCTGGTTGCTGCGATAGCCGGCGGGGTCGCCGTGGCATCTCGGCGTTCGCACCAGTTAGCCGCCGCCTAGCCTGGCACGCGGAAAGGAGCAGCAGATGGCGCCGATCCATTCGGCGCTGTTGAGGTCCACGGACCGCGCCACCGCGCTTGCCGTTTGGTGGACGACCTTGAGCTCGCAGCGGGCGCGCTCGCCTGATCCCATAGCCGACCAGCCCGCCGTCTCCAGACCAACCGCTCGCAGCGGGCGCCCGCGCGTGATCCGTCCGACGACAGCCCGCCGCCTCGAGACCCACCGGGAAACCTTTGGACGAATCGCCGTAGAGGCCTTCCGTTGCCGGATAAACGGGGGTACAAAGGAAGGCACAACTCAAGACGCGCACATGAGCCAGGTACCCACGCGGCGATCCACCCTTCCTAGAGGGCCAGTCGCACCCGGGTCTTCCCGAGGCGACACTGACGAGAATGCACGCTTGGTAGCCGCGGTCTCGTGTGCCAGCGGCGGCGCCTTCGCAGAGGGCGCCGTTCGCACGTCCTGCGGGACTTGGTGCCAAATCAGGGCAACGGGCTGAGCTCACTGGCGCGACCCAGCGCCTGCGCCGCATACAGCAACCACCTGCGCCTGCCCTGCGCCGAACGTTCTCCGTATGCATTCAATGCCTGGTGATAGGCAGTTCCCATCGCTGCATGACCGGCCTCCGGCACGATCAGCGACGCCGGGTCGACGCCCCGGCTCACGAGGATGAGGCGCTCGATCGCGCGCGCCACCAGCCCGTCCCGGGACCCGAAGGGGCGCAGCGTGGCCAGCTCTGCGTGGGCGAGTGATGCCACCGATAAGGCCGGCGCTCGGGTCGGGGCCACCAACTGCCGCGATAACAGCTGCAGCCGGGCGGCAAAACCAGCCTCGAGGCGCGGACGGCCCAGATTCTCTGAAACCTCGGTATCCGCAGCCGCCAAGGCATGCATGCGGGCAAGGGCTTGCAAGGGTGCGCTGGCGATCACGGGGACCAGCGCCAGCAGGCCCGAGTTGAGTCGAGCCGCCGCCGTGGCGATCGCGTCCCCTCGTCCGGAACGCAGGTCGTCCAGATTGGTGCCACTCCCCTCGAGCGCCGCAGACGCAGCGGCACCCCTCAGCAGCGACTCAGCGGTGAGTGCAGGCGTCGTACGGCGCAACCCGCGATCCCGCAGCAAGACATCGATGCCCGACCGCGCTGCCGCCAACGCGGATGGCACTCCCTCGAGCTCGGCGGCAGCGCCGAACGGGTCGAGCACGTCGGCCATGGCGCCAGGCTAGGGAGGCAAGAGAACCAACACAATCGCCGCTCCCACGATCTGGCGACCCGAGTAGCCTCGCTCAGATGGATACCGACGAATGGCTCCGCCGTGGCTCTAGCTTCGAGAGAGTCGCGGCCACGTACGCCGACCACCGGCCTGGTTATCCCGACGAGGCAGTCCGGTGGTTGGTCGGTGGCGACGGGAGACCCGTCCGGGTCCTCGAGCTCGGAGCCGGCACCGGCAAGCTGACGAGAACCCTGTGCGAGTTGGGCCATGAAGTGATCGCGACCGAACCCTCATCGGCCATGCTGGCGCAACTCGTACGGGTGGCCCCGCGTGGCCACGCCGTCTTGGCGCGGGCCGAGGATATTCCGTTCTCCGCATCCACGGTCGATGTCGTGATCGCAGCCCAGGCGTTCCACTGGTTCGACCAAAGCCGAACCCTCCCAGACGTCGCGCGGGTGTTGCGTCCCGGAGGGGTGTTATCGCTGGTTTGGAATGACGGGGACACCAAGGTTCCCTGGGTGAGGAAAGTCTTCTCTCTCATGCGTGACCCGAGCGCGGAAGGACTCGATCCCCTGCGCGAGTCCGACATATTCTCCACGTTCGAGCAGCGAGTATTCCGGCATTGGCAGGTCATGCACAGAGACTCTCTTATCGGCTTCATCGCGTCGAGCAGTCGAGCAGCAACACTCACGCCGGAGGAGCGAACCGATCTGCTCGCCGAGGCTGGTTCCATATATGACAGCTACGGCCGCGGCTCCGCAGGGATGCGCTTGCCCTGGAAGACCTACTGCTACCGCGCCCGTGTCACCGGTACGGCGGCCACCCCGCCCTCCGCTCCGGACGACGGTCTGCTGATCGACTTCAGGTAGGTCCCTCCGGTAGCCCATCTCGAGACGTGGCCCGGGGCGACGCACCGAGCCGGGAGCATGCGCAGGCGACGCAGACTCATTTCAATCCCGATCCTCTCCCGCCCCGGTGTATGCAACGTCGACAAAGGGCAATAGTCTCACCGAGTCGTCCTAAAGAAGCGAGGATCCTGCCATGCCTAGTTCAGCGTCTTCGAGCGACAGCGACGTCTACGAGGAGATGCACGCAAGCAGCGACTTCCAGGAGCTCAGGCGGAGGTTCCGGTCCTTCGTCATCCCCTGGACGGTGGCGTTCCTTACCTGGTATCTCCTCTACGTGCTGATGTCGTCGTTCGCCGGTGACTTCATGTCGACGAAGGTGATCGGGAACATCAACGTCGCCCTCATATTCGGGCTGCTGCAGTTCGCCTCCACATTCGCCATCGCAGCCATCTACAGTTCGTACGCGAACCGCCAGCTGGATCCGCTTGCCGCTCGCCTGCAGAGTGGCTTCGAAGAGGGGGGCGTGCGATGAGCAACGAACGGACCCTGGTTGCGCTGTCGGAAGGCGCAACGCAGGCGATGACCACGACCCTCTTCCTGATCGTGGTGGCGATCACCCTCGGTATCACCGTGTGGGCGAGCCGCAACACCAAGGGCGCCGCCGACTACTACGCCGCCGGCCGAAACATCTCCGGCTTCCAGAACGGCCTCGCGATCTCCGGCGACTACATGTCCGCCGCGTCCTTCCTCGGCATCTCCGGCGCCATTGCGTTGTATGGCTACGACGGCTTCCTGTACTCGATCGGTTTCCTCGTCGCATGGCTCGTTGCCCTGCTACTCGTGGCGGAGTTGCTGCGCAACTCCGGCCGATACACGATGGCCGACCAGCTCGCGTACCGGATGCGCCAGACGCCGATCCGCACCGCCGCAGCGACGTCCACCGTCGTCGTGTCGATCTTTTACCTGCTCGCCCAGATGGTCGGCGCCGGCACCCTGGTGGCCCTCCTGCTCGGCGTCGGCAGCGACAGCGTCAAGAACCTCACGATCGTCGGCGTCGGCGCGTTGATGATCATCTACGTGGTGTTCGGTGGGATGAAGGGCACCACCTGGGTACAGATTGTCAAGGCGGTGTTGCTGATGACGGGCACCGTGCTCATCACTGTGCTGGTGCTCGCCAAGTTCAACTTCAACCTCTCCGACCTGCTCGGGACCGCGGGTGACAACTACGCCGCCACCGACGCCGCGAAGGAAGCCGGCAAGGATGCCTCGGCATTCCTCGAGCCCGGTCTGCAGTACGGCGCGACGACAACGGCAAAGATCAACTTCATCTCGTTGGGGCTCGCGCTGGTGCTCGGTACCGCTGGCCTGCCGCACATCCTGATCCGCTTCTACACGGTGCCGACCTCGAAAGACGCGCGCACGTCGGTGATGTGGGCGATCGCCCTGATCGGCACGTTCTACCTCATGACCCTGGTGCTCGGTTTCGGAGCCGCCGCGCTGGTGCAGAGTGAAGGCCAGGCTGACATCGTTGCGAGCGCCGGGAACCTCGCCTCGCCACTGCTGGCGGAGGCGGTCGGTGGGGGACCCGGTTCCGTGGGCGGCGCCGTATTGCTTGCGCTGATCTCCGCGGTGGCTTTTGCCACCATCCTGGCTGTGGTCGCCGGGCTCACCCTCACGTCGGCATCTTCGGTCGCGCACGACCTTTACGGCAGCGTGTTCCGCAAGGGTGAGGCGACGGGTGACGAGGAGGTCAAGGTGGCACGGATCGCGGCCCTGGTCATTGGCGCCGTCGCGATCGGGTTGGCCATCCCCTCCAAGGGCCTCAACATCGCCTTCCTTGTGGCGCTCGCCTTCGCGGTCGCAGCGTCGGCGAACCTGCCGTCCCTCATCTACAACCTCTTCTGGCGACGCTTCAACACCCGCGGCGCCACCTGGGCGATCTACGGCGGTCTGGTCATGTGCGTGGGTCTCGTGTTCTTCTCCCCAGTAGTGTCCGGTCCCGAGACTGGAACCGCGCTGTTCCCGAACAGTGACTGGTCTTTTTTCCCCCTCAGCAGCCCAGGGATCGTCTCGATTCCGTTCGGCTTCCTGATGGGCTACCTGGGCACCATCACATCCCGCGACGAGGCGGCCGAGCAGCGGTATAACGAGCTCGAGGTCCGCTCCCTGACCGGCGCGGGCTCGGAGAAGGCGGTCGTGCACTGACTCAGCGCAATCGGTTAGCGGGAACGGTTGCCCCACGCCCTTCGACATGTTGAGGTGAATGTGTGACCGACAAGACCGAGACTCCCACGACTGGCCCCGACGCTCCAAGCGGCGATGATATGGCGACGGAGCCGAGCGGCGACGCTCTGGACAACCTGCTCCATGAGGAGCGGCGGTTCGACCCACCAGCCGAGTTCGCCGCGAACGCCAACGTGAAAGCAGCCGAGTACGACGAGGCCGACGCCGACAGGTTGGCCTACTGGGCCAAGCAGGCTGAGCGGATCAGCTGGGCCCAACCGTTCGACGAGGTCCTCGACTGGAGCAACCCGCCCTTCGCGAAGTGGTTCCTCGGAGGAAAGCTCAACGCGGCGTACAACTGTGTCGACCGACATGTCGAGGAAGGGCGCGGCGACAAGGTCGCGTTCTACTGGATCGGCGAGCCTGACGACGACACGCGCACGTTGACCTATGCAGACCTGAAGGACGAGGTGTGCCGGGCCGCCAACGCGCTGGTCGAGCTTGGCGTGCAGGCCGGCGACTGCGTCGCGATCTACATGCCGATGATTCCCGAGACAGTGATAGCCATGCTGGCGTGCGCACGACTGGGGGCGCCGCACACAGTGATCTTCGGTGGCTTCTCGGCTGACGCCTTGTCAGGCCGCATCCAAGACTGCGACGCCCGTGTCGTGGTAACCGCCGATGGCGGCTACCGGCGAGGAGCGCCGTCCGCACTCAAGCCAGCCGTCGACGAGGCGGTCTCCCGGTGTCCCGATGTGCGTTCGGTTCTAGTCGTACGTCGTACCGGGCAAGACGACATCGAGTGGAACGACGAGCGTGACACCTGGTGGCACGAACTGGTCGACAAGCAGTCGACCGAGCACGAGCCAGAGGCGTTCGATGCCGAACAACCGCTGTATGTCATGTACACGTCTGGCTCGACGGGCAAGCCGAAGGGCATCCTGCACACGACAGGGGGATACCTCGTCGGCACGGCGTACACGCACTGGGCCATCTTCGACCTCAAAGCAGAGACCGACGTCTACTGGTGCTCGGCTGACATCGGCTGGGTGACCGGCCACTCCTACATCGTCTACGGCCCCCTGTGCAACGGCGCCACATCGGTCATGTACGAAGGCACTCCCGACACCCCGGAGAAGGGGCGCTGGTGGAAGATCGTGCAGGACTACAAGGTCACCAAGTTCTACACCGCGCCGACCGCGATCCGCACCTTCATGAAGTGGGGGGCAGACATCCCGGCGCGATACGACCTCTCGTCGCTGAAGCTGCTCGGGTCGGTGGGTGAGCCGATCAACCCGGAGGCGTACATGTGGTACCGCAAGGAGATCGGCGGCGACCGGTGTCCCGTCGTCGACACCTGGTGGCAGACCGAGACGGGCATGATCATGATCAGCCCGTTGCCCGGTGTCACCGCAGGCAAGCCTGGCTCCGCGATGCGGACGATCCCTGGGATATCGGCAGCAGTTGTCAACGACGCGGGCGAACCGGTCGCCAACGGCTCAGGCGGCTACCTCGTCCTGACCGAGCCATGGCCGGCCATGCTGCGCACCCTATGGGGAGACGACGAACGCTACAAGGAGACCTACTGGTCACGCTTCCCCGACCGTTACTTCGCCGGGGACGGCGCCAAGCTCGACGACGACGGTGACATCTGGCTACTCGGGCGAGTGGACGACGTGATGAACGTGTCCGGACACCGGTTGTCCACAACCGAGATCGAGTCTGCACTTGTGTCCCACCCCAAGGTTGCTGAGGCTGCTGTGGTGGGGGCCGCGGACGCGACGACCGGGCAGGCGGTGGTGGCGTTTGTGATTTTGCGGGAGAGTGCCGGAGATGGCGGCGAGGATGTCGTTGGCGAGCTCAGAGGGCACGTCGCGAAGGAGATCGGCGCGATAGCCAAGCCCAAGTCGATCATGGTGGTCCCTGAGCTGCCGAAGACTCGTTCGGGAAAGATCATGCGGCGCCTGCTGCGAGACGTGGCCGAGAACCGCCCAACCGGGGATGTCACCACGCTGGCTGACTCCACCGTGATGGATCTGATCAAGTCGAACCTCGACAAGGGCAAAGCCGCCGACGACGAGTAGACGCGTTTCGCCCGGGTGAGGCGGAGGTGACCCTCGACGCGGACGGCCGTACGACTCGCGGCTGAGCGTGTGCGTCGGCCCGGTCTAGCGGCCAGTTGAAACGATACGGCGCTCAAATTGCCCGTCTGACCGCCGTATGGTTCCAACTCGTTCCAGATGCTATCCGCGCCTGTATGCAGATCTAAGCAGCCACGTTCACAGCCGGAGCGAGATAGGCTTCCTCCAGCAACGAGGTGTGCCGGGAAGGCTGGTCGGCAACATGTCCGCTGACCCCGAATGCCGGGAGCCTTCCGTGTCACCTCCACCCTTGCGTAGCCCAGCCTGTCCTGGTTCGGTCCCGAGGCGCCGGCGATGAAAGATGTCGAACCATTCGGGCTGATCGTCCTGCTGGTGGCCAGTGCGGGGTTGCTAGCCGTGCTGTCCAACCGGATCAGCGAACGAGTCCAGGTGCCGGCGCCCATCATCTTCTTGCTGTGCGCGGCCGTCGCCTCCCACATCGCACCCGAGCTCGGCGACATGAAAGAGCACTCGGTCGAGCGCATCGTCACCGTGGCGATCGCCGTCATCTTGTTCGACGGGGGCATGCATATCGGCTGGCCACGTCTGCGCAGCGCCATCGGCGGTGTCTTGCTGATCGGCGTGGTCGGAACCTTTCTGACCGCGGGCGCTGTCGCGGTCGTGGCCCACCAGGCTTTCGGCTTCGACTGGTGGGTGGCGCTTCTGCTGGGCACCGCCGTCGCCCCTACTGATCCAGCGGTCGTATTCTCAGTTCTCGGCAGGCGCGAGGTGTCCGGTCGAAGCGGCACGATCCTGGAAGGCGAGTCCGGCGCCAACGACCCGGTCGGCATCGCTCTCATGGGTGGCTTGTTGGCCGCCGGAGCCATCAACGCGACCGCCGCAGCCGACGTTGCCAGCGAGTTCGCGCTACAGATGTTGATCGGCGGCGTCTTCGGTCTGGTTGGGGGGCGGGCGCTGCTGTGGTTCATGCGCCGGGTCGCCTTGCCCAGTGAGTCCCTGTACCCGCTGCGGACATTGGCCGGCGGCTTCGCCATCTTCGGACTCGCCACGGTGGCGCAAGGCTCAGGGTTCTTAGCCATCTTCGTCGCGGGCATCGTTATCGGCGACGAGCGGGCGCCGTACAAGGGGGAGATCGAGCGGTTCGCGTCTTCACTGGCGAGCCTCGGCGAAATCATCGCCTTCGTCGTCCTCGGTCTGACCGTCGACCTCGATGTACTGGCACGCGATGACGTGTGGCCCGTCGGCCTCGTGCTCGCCTGTGTGCTCGCTTTCGTCATCAGGCCGCTGCTGGTCGGATCACTGACGATGGCGATCAACCTACGGCGCAACGAGCGGTTGTTCCTGCTCTGGGCGGGGCTCAAGGGTGCAGTCCCGATCCTGCTCGGAGCCTTCCTGCTGGGCGCCGACGTACCAGATGGTGAGCGGCTCTACGGAATCATCATCGTCGTTGTGATCTTCTCGGTGATTGTGCAAGGCAGTTTGGTTCCCGCAGTCGCCCACCGGCTCGACGTTCCGATGCGCACGATCGAGCCCGAGCCGTGGTCGCTGGGAGTCCGGCTCCGCGACGAGCCGCACGGCGCGCACCGCTATCGCATCGAGCCAGGATCACCGGCAGATGGCTGCACGATCGCCGAGCTCCCGTTCAGTTCCGATGACGTCTGGATAAGTTTCATCATTCGCGATGGCGAGCTGCTGCCGGTTCGGGGTAGGACCACCCTTGAGCCAGGCGACGAGGTGCTGGTTCTTGCCGACCCCCGGCACGCAGGCGAACTGGCCGCGTCGTTCACCGAACGCCACACCTGACGCCCGACAGTTGAGCTCTCTGGCCCGTCATCAGCTCCCCCCACCGTCGACGGGCCGTGCGGGTCCCCAAACCGTTCACCTGCACGAAAGTGCGACGGCAATCGCAGCGCAGCGCCCCCAAACCGTTCACCTGCACGAAAGTGCGCGCGGAGGTGCGACGAGCCTGATTGGGAGTCGACGCGCCGTAGAATGCACCACCGATGCACAGTGTTGGCTGACGCCGTAGGGTTTGCCCGAGAGTTGCTAGCTGGGCGGCCGCACTGCATCTCGAAGGCCGGCCGGCCCAAACCACGAGGAGGCCCGAAAGATGGCGACTGAGGACAGGGGCCCGACCGCGTCGATCCACACAACGGACGACGAACCCACCATCGGGCGTCTCATCGCCGAAACCACCAGGGACTTGTCCCTGCTGGTTCGCAACGAGATCGAGCTGGCCAAGTCTGAGCTGAGGTTCAGTGTCAAAGCTGGTGGTATGGGTGCCGCCCTGCTCGGCGCGGCTGCCTTCCTTGCTGTACTTGGGATCATCATGTTGTCGATCTCCCTCGCCTACTTCTTGTGGTGGCTGGGATTCCACCCCGCGCTTGCGTTCCTGACGATCTTCGCCATCTACCTCCTGTTCGCAGGGATTCTGGCGTTTGTCGGGCTGAAGAAGCTCAAGCAGGTGCGGGCACCCGAGCAGACCATCGCCGCCGTCAAGAGCAACAAACAGGTACTCCAGCGTGGGTAGCGTTGTCCCGCCCCGCTGCAAGCAAGGACCCACCCAACCCCGACCCGGCTCCACCCAACCACTCGCTCAACCCCGACCCGGCTCCACACCACCACTGGCTTGACCCTGATTCGTGGACCCGTCGGTTCATCTCCGCCAACGGGTCGCGATTTCATGTAGTCGAAGTGGGCAGCGGTCCACTTGTTCTGATGCTGCATGGGTTCCCACAGTTCTGGTGGGCCTGGCGACACCAGCTGCCAGCGGTCGCCAGGGCTGGATTCCGAGCCTGCGCCATGGACCTCCGAGGATATGGCGACAGCGACAAGACCCCGCGCGGCTACGACCCCGTTACGCTCGCGGACGACGTTGCCGGGGTCATCGAAGGGCTCGGAGCCGACAGTGCCACGCTCGTCGGCCAAGGGTGGGGCGGGTATGTCGGATGGGCCGTTTCAGCTGCCCACCCCGAACGAGTGAACGGACTCTGCGCCGTAGGAGCGCCGCATCCCTCTGAGCTGCTGCATCCCGCACGCGGCCTGCTCACCAAGGCACCTCTCGCGCACCTTGTCGCCATGCAGGTCCCGTGGCTGCCCGAGCGGCGCATCATGGCTGGGGACTACGTCGAGCGCCACTTGCGGTCCTGGTCAGCGCCCGGGTCGGCGTTCCCTTCGCCGGCAGAAGTGGCGCGCTATCGCGACGCCCTCGCCTCCTGGCCCTCACCGCACTGTGCGCTGGAGTATCACCGCTGGCTTTGGAGATCTCGCCTGCGCGCCGATGGTCGAGCCTTCGCGCGCCTCATGCGGCGACCGATCCGGACTGGCGTCCTCCAGGTCAACGGTTCGCACGACCCAGCCGTGCACCCGCTGGCGATCGCATCCTCGCGACGGCATGTCCAGGGTGACTATGGCGAGGCCGTTATCGGCAACGCCGGGCACTTCCCACCCGAGGAACGACCCGATGAGTTCGCTCGCCTACTTATTGACTGGATCGTCCGCCTGCACCGCCCGCCGCAGCCGCAGTGAGTTGCCGAGTTCTGCTCTGCCTCCGCAGGGTCTCGGTCGACGGATCCCCGGCCGAGACGGCTCGCGCTCTCAACGGCCCGTTCACAGGGTGCACGCCCCCGTACTCACCGGATTCGTAGCCGTCGAACCATCTTCGGCTGCCGCGGAGACCTGGCCGGCGGTCAGGGCATAACCGGTGCGTGCGTCGGTCACCGAAGCGGCGAAGATCACCCCGAGGATCTCCCCCGACGAGTTGACCAGCGGCCCACCTGAGTTGCCCTGTCTGACTTTGGCGTAGATCGAGTAGGTGTCCCGCGAGACGGTGCCTTCGCCGTATATGTCCGGGCTGCGCAGCGTCAGCTGATCTCGCACGCGAGCCGGTTGTACGTCGTACGGGCCGTTCTCAGGAAAGCCCAGTACTGCAGCCGAGTCCTCCGATACCGCCGGTGTGGTGGCGAACTTCAGCGGAGGGAGGTGGAGGCGTGGGACACGCAGCACAGCGACATCCACCTGTGGGTCATAGTGGACGACCCTGGCGCTGTAGCTGTTCTCTCCGACCGCCACTACCGGGTTGGCGACTCCCGCCACCACATGAGCATTGGTCATGACCGTGCCGCGGCCGACAGTGAAGCCGCTTCCCGTCAGAGCGCGACCACAGTCGTCGGCGGAACCGAGGACCTTCACGACACTCCGCCCAGCTCTGCGAACTCCTGCGCTGGAAACCGTCCCCGGCGTTGGAGCCGGCACCTCCTTGATCCGCTCAGGTGCAAACGGCTCGAGGTAACGAGGGAAGCCTGAGGAATCGACCAGCGAGTTGAAGGTGGACAGGACCCGCGAGGTACCGCTCGGCATGGCGTCGTCTACAGAGCCAAGCACCGCTGACGAGCGGATCGCCTCGTTGAGGCCGCGCAACTGCGCGCCACTGGCTGCGACGCCGAGCACCCAGGCGATCAGCAGCATGGCTACCGCACTGAGGGCGGCTCCGCTGAGTGCATCGACAATTCGAGCGGGGCGCCAGGTGATGCGGCGGCGCAGCTCCCCTCCGACGAACGCGCCCACTGCCTGCCCGAGAAATGCGCCGGCCAAGACGATCAGCAGGGCTGCGACGGAGACGGAGAACCCGGGTTGGAAACCATCGAGAAAAAGCGGAGTGAGCGTCGCCGCCAAGAAGCCACCAAGCAACAAGCCGCCCGTCGAGGCAGCGCCTACAATGAACCCTTGCCGGTAACCGGAGAGCGCATAGATGGCCGCCACCACCACCAGCACGATGTCGAGGGCGCTCATGCGTTGTCGGTCGCGTCCGGAAGGGGAGGCCTCTGAGGGGACATCCGGTGGTGGTCGCGGCGTGAGCTCGCCACTATCGCGTCGGGCAGAGCCATCACCCGAGACTCGTCCCAAGGGCGATCCCAACCGCAGCGGGCAACGAGCCGAGCGATCAAGCCGGCAGTGAAGCCCCAGATGACAAGCTCGCCCACCAAGAACGCCGGGCCCAGGTGTCCCGAGACATGACGCATCGTCACTCGGTTCTTGGGATCGAGGAGGTGATCGAGTGCAACCAGATGAACGGACGCAGTCTCAGCCGGGTCGACGGGGAACACGTCGACCGGCGTTTGCCAATAGCCGACCACTGGAGTTACGTCGAAGTTGCTCGGAGGCAGCCACAGAGTCGGCAGCACTCCAACGATGTCCACGCCGCAAGGGTCGAGGCCCGTCTCTTCCTGCGCCTCGCGCAGAGCCGCAGCGACGGCATCGCCGTCAGCCGGGTCTCGGGCCCCACCAGGAAACGCCATTTGGCCCGCGTGCGAACGCATACCGTAGGCACGCTGCAGCATTAGGAGCTGAGGTAAGGGTGAGACCGGGCTGTCCGCGAACAACATGAGCACGGCCGCATGGCGGGCTCCGTTGCCGGCCGGTGGGGTGAAGGATGTCAGGTCGCTGGCCACCATTTCGGCAGACGCCGCCTTGAGCTGGTCGAGCCATTCTCGATCTGGGTGGTTGGTCATCACGCGATCAATGCCCGGCGTTGGTCAAGCTGCGACTGAACGAGCCGCGCTCGCAGCCTCTGGAGCCGACGTCGACTTTAGCGGCTGGCTGGGCCCGGGACAGCTCGGTGCGTGCCGAGGTCACGCCCGCCCCTCCGTGCGGACCAGCTTGGCGGCGTCAATCGGGTTGGTCGGTCCTTCACCAAACGCTGGGCACAGCCGCGCCAGCGGACAGGCGCCGCACGCCGGATTTCGCGCGTGACAGCGGCGTCGACCGTGCCAGATCAGCTGATGGCTGAGCTGGGTCCACTCAGCCTTGGGGAACAGCGCTCCCACCTCGTGCTCCACCTTGACGGGGTCGGTCTCGCTGGTCCAGCCGAAGCGACGCACGAGCCGACCGAAATGGGTGTCGACCGTTATGCCAGGAACACCGAAGGCATTGCCCAGAACGACATTGGCCGTCTTGCGTCCGACGCCAGGCAGTGTCACGAGGTCCTCGAGGTGGTCCGGGACGACGCCGTCGAAGCGCTCCACGAGAGTCGCCGACAGCCTCATGATGGAGTCGGTCTTGACGCGGAAGAAGCCGGTCGGGGCGATGATCTGCTCGACGTCCTCGCGCTGCGCAGCCGCGAGCTCAGCCGCGCCGGGGTAGCGGGAAAACAATGCAGGGGTGACCTTGTTGACGCGCTTGTCGGTGGTCTGGGCCGAGAGCACGGTGGCGATGAGCAGCTGAAAAGGACTGCTGAAGTCGAGCTCGCACCGCGCTGCTGGATAGGTTTCGGCCAGCTTCCGGGAAATGCGTCGAGCCCGACGGACTCGGCTGGTACGGCTCTCCTCGACCTTGGCCGCTCTGGCCGCGGGTGCAGTGGTGGCAGTTGCGGCGGGCATGAGCCAAGGGTACGACCAGCCTGACCGGCGTCCCTGCCAACAGGCAGTCAGGTGAAGTGTGCTTCCGCCAGTTGGGGCCATGCGCCAGACTGTGACAAGGAGCATCGCAAAACAACCTGCGAGGGATGGCGAGGAGGACACAGTGAATACCGAAGTGCTGCTCGGAGCGCCGCTGTTCAGTGGACTCGACCCCGAAGCCGCAGCGGCGCTGAGTGCTTCGATGTTCGAGACCCGCCTTCGCCGTGGGGAGGTGGTCTTCCGCCAGGGCGACGAGGGGGATCGGCTCTATGTCGTCACCGAGGGCAAGGTCAAGCTCGGCCGTACCTCGGCGGACGGACGCGAGAACCTGATGGCAATCTTGGGCCCTGGCCAGATGTTCGGTGAGTTGTCGCTGTTTGACCCGGGCCCACGCTCTGCCACCGCCACCGCTGTCACGGACTGCACGATTCACAGTCTTAGTCACGACGAGCTAGGTAGCTGGCTGGACGGGCGACCCGAGGTGGCTAGAGGACTCCTGAACCAGCTCGCCGGCCGGCTGCGCAGAGCCAATGATGTCGTCGCCGACCTGGTCTTTTCCGACGTACCGGGCCGCGTTGCCAAAGCCCTGCTGGACTTGTCGCAGCGTTTCGGCCGCGTCGCTGACGACGGGGTGCACGTTCACCATGACCTGACTCAGGAGGAACTCGCTCAGCTGGTGGGCGCCTCCCGCGAGACGGTCAACAAGGCGCTCGCCGACTTTGCGTCTCGTGGATGGCTGCGCCTCGAAGCTCGATCCGTCGTGCTGATGGACGTCGAGCGCCTCACGCAGCGCGCCCGCTGACCGGCGTGCTGCGCCAACTCCTGCGTTGGATCGCGCGTCCTAGCATGGCGGGATGCAGATCACCACACTTGGCCACGCCTGCCTACTCGTTGAGTCGGGCGGCACGAGGCTGCTGATCGACCCGGGGGTCTATTCGGCGGGTTTCGAATCGCTGACGGCGTTGGATGCGATTCTCGTGACGCATCAACACACCGACCACATCGACGCTGAACGACTGGCCGGAGTCGTGGCCGCCAACCCCCGCGCCAGACTCCTGTTCGAGCCCGAGACGGCCGCCGAATCGGCTCTCGATTCCGTGACCGCCTTCGGGCCCGGTGAAACCGCCCAGCTCGGGAGTATCAACGTGTCAGCCGTGGGCGGCCAGCATGCCTACAACCATGATCGGGTCCCCCAGGTCGGGAACGTCGGCCTGGTGATCGGCACCGGCGAAGGTCAGACGCTCTTCCACCCGGGGGATTCCTACACCGATTCGCCCAGTGATGTCGATGTACTGGCCCTGCCGCTCAATGCGCCGTGGACGCGGGTCAGCGAGACACTCGACTTCCTCCGCCGCGTGTCACCACGCATCGTGGTCCCGATCCATGACGGGCTGCTCAACGAGGCCGGTCGAGCGGCGTACCTCATGCATGTCGAGAACGCCGGGCCGGATCAGACCGAGCTGTGGGACCTGGCGAACCGGGCGCCAGCCAATATCTGACGCTTGCGCACAGAGTGGCGACGCGGAGCCGCCTCAGCTGCGAAGACCTTCGCCCTGGGCGAGGTACGCCAGCTGAGCCCGCACGCTCAACTCCGCCGCCGGCCACAACCCTGGATCGACGTCGGCATAGACAGTACGTACGACGGCTGCCGCGTCCCGCGCACCAGCCGCAACCGCTGCTCGCACCTGGTCGAGCCTCTCTGCGCGGTGCCGTATGTAGTAGTCGAGCACCGGGATGGCCTGGTCGATCACAGGCCCGTGGCCGGGCCAGATCCGCTTGATGGAACGGGCCTCGGCCAGGTCACGCAAGCGGTGCAGCGACTCGAGGTAGGCGCCGACGGTGCCGTCCGGGTGCGCCACCACGGTGGTGCCGCGCCCCAGGACGGTGTCCCCTGTCAGGACCGCGTGTTCTGCCGGCAGCACGAAGCTCAAGGAGTCGCTCGTGTGGCCGGGCGTCGCGACGACGCGAAGCTCGAGGCCGTCGACCTCGACCACGTCGCCGTCGCTGAGGACCTCGTCGCCGCACGCGAGCTCGGGATCGAGAGCTCTGACGCCGCAGCCCATCCGCTCGGCAAAGGCACGGGCGGACTCGCTGTGGTCGAGGTGCCCGTGGGTGAGCAAGACCGCGCCTACCGGTCCGCAAACCTGGCCGACTCGGTCGAGGTGCCCTGCTTCGAGCGGACCAGGGTCGATCACCAGGCTGCGGTGGGCTCCCGGTTCTCGCAGGATCCAGGTGTTCGTACCGTCGAGCGTCATCGGTGAGGCGTTGGGCGCCAGCACACAGAACGCTCGCTCCCCGAACTCGCCGCCCTTCCACCGCTCCTGTGCTCGCCCGGACAAGCCCGGTCATCCCGCCTGAGGAGATGTGTCGGA
>JACCSH010000139.1 GCA_013813125.1 Nocardioidaceae bacterium
TTGTCGTCGCCGTCGTGATCGCGTTCATCCCCATCATGGCCGCGAACGTGATCTTCGCGCAGCGCTTCGCCACGACCAGCAATGCCACCACCGCATTCGGCACCAACCTCCTGGGCGCCATGTTCGGAGGGTGTCTTGAGTACGTCGCTTTGGCGGTGGGCTACCGATCGCTGCTCATCGTGTGCGCGGGGCTGTACCTGCTGGCGTACCTGACCACCCCGCGGCTGGTCACCTTGCGTCGGAGCACGCTGGCAAGCCAGCCGCACTGATTCGTCCGACCCGGGTCGCGGGATTTTGGCGCGCTCACTCGGACGAATCGTGGATGTCAGCTGAGGCTGGTGCTGCCGAAAAATAAGGGCTGCCCAGAGTCCAAGTGCTGCGATAGGCTAGCAACATGCATCGTCAGGTTCTGCTCC
Organism: Nocardioidaceae bacterium; assembly: GCA_013813125.1. Taxonomy (GTDB): domain Bacteria; phylum Actinomycetota; class Actinomycetes; order Propionibacteriales; family Nocardioidaceae; genus JACCZJ01. Next base: position 417 of record JACCSH010000139.1, read on the forward strand.
TTACCTAGCCGCGCTGACCCCGGTCAACGACAGCGCGGCTGCCCCTCACGACTGAGGGGCTTTTTTGTGTCCAGACCACGGCGGCCGCCTTGTTGACAGTTGGCACTCGTCAAGAAGCCCCGCCCGACGACTCAGCAGAGCCGGTAGTCAGACCAGGAGAGCAGGAGTCATGAGCGCCTTGCACGACGAGCCCCAATCGACGTATCCCGAGCCTCGAGCGACGTACGACATCGAGGCAACGCAGGAGAAGTGGCTGAAAGTCTGGGCCGACCTTGACCCGTTCAAGGTGGTCGATGACGGCAGCCGGGAGCGCCGCTACCTGTTGGACATGTTTCCCTACCCATCCGGTGACCTGCACATGGGACACGGGGAGGTGTTCGCGCTGGCCGACGTGATCGCCCGTTACTGGTTCCAGCAGGGCTACGACGTGCTGCACCCGGTCGGATGGGACTCGTTCGGGCTGCCGGCCGAGAACGCCGCCATCAAGCGAGGCGAGCACCCCGCCACCTGGACGTATCAGAACATCGAGACCCAGGCGGAGTCGTTTCGCCGCTACGGCATCTCGTTCGACTGGTCGACGAGGCTGCACACCTCGGACCCGGAGTACTACCGGTGGACTCAATGGCTGTTCTTGAGGCTGTACGACGCAGGGCTCGCCTACCGGAAGTCGTCGGCTGTCAACTGGTGCCCCAACGACCAGACGGTGCTGGCGAACGAGCAGGTCGTCGGTGGCCGCTGCGAGCGCTGTGGCGCGGACGTCACCAAGCGCGAGCTCACCCAGTGGTACTTCAAGGTGACCGACTTCGCCCAACGCCTGCTGGACGACATGGACTCGCTGACCGGTAGCTGGCCGGACCACGTGCTCACCATGCAGCGAAACTGGATCGGCCGCTCCGAGGGCGCTCACGTCGATTTCCCCGTCGAGGGTCGCGATCAGCCGGTCACCGTGTTCACGACTCGGCCGGACACCTTGTTCGGCGCCACGTTCTTCGTCGTCGCGGCCGATGCTCCGCTGGCGGCCGAGCTGTGCGCGCCAGGGCAGCAGGATGCGTTCGACGACTATCTGCGCGAGGTGCGCCGAACCACTGACGTCGACCGCATGAGCGAGGGTCGGCACAAGACCGGCGTCTTCTTGGGTGTGCATGCCACTAACCCCATGACAGGCAGCCAGATGCCGGTTTTTGCGGCCGACTACGTGCTAGCCGACTATGGCACCGGCGCGATCATGGCCGTGCCGGGACAGGACCAAAGGGACTGGGACTTCGCCCGAGCGTTCGACCTGCCGATCGTGCGTACCGTCCAGCCTCCGGAGAGTTTCGAGGGTGAGGCGTTCACCGGCGAAGGCCGAGCCATCAACTCGTCCAACGGCGACCTGGACATCAACGGGCTCACCGTGGCAGAGGCCAAGTCCCGCACGATCGCCTACCTCGAGGCAACTGGCACCGGTCGCGGCACCATCAACTTCAGGCTGCGGGATTGGCTGGTCTCACGGCAGCGATTCTGGGGTCCTCCGATTCCGATCGTGCACTGCCCGGACTGTGGTGAGGTCCCTGTCGCGAGCGACGAGCTGCCTGTCGTACTGCCGGATCTGAAGGGCGCGGACCTGGCTCCCAAGGGGGTGTCTCCGCTGGCTTCGGCGACCGAGTGGGTCAAGGTGCCATGCCCCAAGTGTGGAGGTGCGGCCAGGCGCGACACCGACACGATGGACACCTTCGTCGACTCCTCGTGGTACTTCCTGCGCTACCCGACCCCGCACGACGACACGCAGGCCTTCGACGTCGAGGCGGTACGGCGATGGTGTCCGGTCGACCACTACGTCGGCGGGGTGGAGCACGCGATCCTGCACCTGCTGTACAGCCGATTCGTCACCAAGGCGCTGCACGATCTGGGATACCTCGACTTCGTCGAGCCGTTTTCCCGGTTGATGACCCAGGGCGAGGTTCGAAACCAGGGCAAGGGAATGTCGAAGTCGCTCGGCAACGGTGTCGACCTGGGCGAGCAGATCGCCAAGTTCGGGGTCGATGCCATCCGCCTGACGATGGTGTTCGCGGGTCCTCCTGAGGAGGACATCGACTGGGCTGACCTGTCTCCTGCCGGGTCCTTGCGGTTCGTGCAGCGGGCCTGGCGGCTGAGCGGAGACGTCACGAGCGCACCCGGCACTCTGCCTGACGACGGTGACGTCGAGCTGCGCAAGATAACTCACCGCACCATCGCCGAGGCGACGCAGCTGATCGAGGGTCTGCGTTTCAACGTGGTCGTAGCCCGGGTGATGGAGCTGGTCAACGCCGCTCGAAAGGCGATCGACACGGGCTGCGGTCCGGGTGATCCGGCGGTTCGCGAAGCCGCCGAGACGGTAGCGATCATCTTGAGCCTCGTGGCGCCCTTCACCGCTGAAGAGATGTGGTCCCGGCTGGGTCATGAGCCCGCGGTCGCCAAAGCCGGCTGGCCCACGGCAATCGACGAGCTGCTGGTGCGAGACGTGGTCACCTGTGTCGTGCAGGTACAGGGCAAGGTGCGAGCCAAGCTGGACGTGTCGCCCGACATCGACGAGCCGTCGCTGCAAGGGCTGGCGCTGGCCGACCCCAACGTCATCCGTGCGATCGGGAGCTCGCCGGTGCGGAAGGTGATCGTGCGCGCCCCCAAGGTCGTGAACGTCGTCATCGGCTGAGCGATAGTCTCCCCGGCATGCCCCGCTCGGTCGCGCTCGTCTCCGACTCGACATCGGTGCACACAGAGCTCGCCTCGGACCTTGACGTCATCGTCGTGCCGTTGCAGGTGATCATCGAAGCGTTGGCATATGACGAAGGGACGGAAGCCACGCCCGAGATGGTGGCCACGGCCCTGAAGGGCCGCGCCCCGGTCAGCACGAGTCGTCCGTCACCCGAAGCCTTCCTGCGTGCGTACGAACGCGCCGCACAAGCCGGCGCTGAGGCCATCGTCTCGGTGCACTTGTCGAGTGAGGTGTCGGGGACATTCGAGTCGGCCGAACTGGCCGCCAAGCGGGCGTCGATACCGGTGCACCCCGTGGACAGCCGCCAGCTGGGGATGGCTACGGGTTTTGCGGTGCAGGCCGCAGCAGAAGCTCTGGATGTGGGCGCCGGCGCCGAGGAGGCCGCAGAGGTGGCGCGTGCCCGCGCCGCTGTGATGACCGCCCTGTTCTACGTGGACACCCTCGAGTACCTACGTCGCGGTGGACGAGTAGGGGTGGCCGCCGCGTGGTTGGGCTCAGCCCTCGCGGTCAAGCCATTGCTCAAGGTCGAGGACGGAAGCATCGTGGCGCTGGAAAAGGTACGGACGTCTGC
>JACCSH010000256.1 GCA_013813125.1 Nocardioidaceae bacterium
CAGCTGTCGAACGGACACGTTCACCGAAACGCGAAGCGGCTTGGATCTGTCGGCGGACAGCACCATTACGTCAGTGCAGGCGCGACGCAGCACCCACTCCCCCAGCTGGCTGATAGCGCCGCTGCTCTCCGCGAGAGGAATGAAGGTCGATGGGAGGACATCTCCCCACGATGGGTGGGTCCACCGCAGGAGCGCCTCGACTGCGAGCACCTCACCGCTCGCCGCTTCGACCACGGGCTGATAGTGCACGCTCATCTCACCTCGATCGAGGGCATGACGTAGGTGGTTTTCCCGCTGCAGGCGTTGTTGCACGGTGGCAAGCATCTCCGTGGAGTAGACCGCGACCATGCCCTTTCCTGCTGCCTTGGCCGCATACATAGCCAGATCCGCATCCCTGAGGAGCACCGACGCGCTTGAGCCCCAACCGGCGACAGCGACTCCGAGGCTCGCATGACGCCGCACCGGCCCGCCGGCGATCACGAACTCGTCGTGGAACACCGCCACAATGCGTTCCGCCAACCGCGTTGCCGCCCTCTTCCCGCCGCGCCAGACCAGGACGGCAAACTCGTCGCCACCTAGACGCGCGACCATGCCGGCCGCACCGATGACACGGACCAACCGCTCACCCGCGCTGACGAGAAGCGCGTCGCCCGCCACATGCCCCAGTGAGTCGTTGATGACCTTGAAGTCGTCGATGTCGAGCAGTATCAAGGAGAATGTCTCGTCGTCGTCGATTCCAACCCGGCTCGCCCGTTCATTCGCCAATTCATCGATCTTCGCGTGTAAAAAACGTCGGTTGGCCAGGCCGGTCAGCTCATCGCGGGTGGCGAGATCAGACACCCTGTCCATCAACTGCCGCTCGGCGTCTTGTGCCTTTTCGGTGGCTCGCCAGCCGAGGAGACCGGCCGCCGCGGTCAGCGTGATGAACATGGCGTGGATGGCCGCCCACCGCCAGGGGTGCATCGCCGCATCGGAGTGGTCGTATACCGAGTGCGGCGCAATGGCCCCCACTATTCCGTGTTCGGCGGCGACAAAGCCGATGGTGCTCAGCAAAGGCGCCCAGTCGTGGTATGACGAAGCGAGGGCGACCACCACGAAGAAGTGGAAATGCGTTTCGATCACTCCGCCGGTCAGGTGAACCAGAACGGCGGACGCGGTGACCAGTCCCAGGGTGGCAAGGGTGGCGGCGACGCGACGGCCCCATACTGGCGGGGAGGCAACGACAGCGACGGCGGCAACGGGCGCCACGGCCAGCACACCAGCCGCGAACTCACGCCCCGTATAGGCCGCCGCAATGAGGACGACGGGCAGGTGGAACCACAGCACGACCAGGATTACCGCGTGATGGGCTTTCCAGGTGTCGTCGGGCAGTGGGCGCCCATCAGGAAGAACTTCCCGCACAAATGCCGCTACTCGGCGGACTGGCTTGGGCAGCTGAGGCACACTGAAAACGCTTCCCTGCGTCATCTGGGCGGCCAGCAGCACATGCTGACACGGTAGCTATCCGTTGGGTCCGAGCGCAGGTGATCGGCAAAAAGCGCATCCGGCCGGCGTCGTCCAGGGTGTCCCTCGGCGTCGAGAAAGGCGCCAGACTTTCCCGACATGGACAAAACTGCCTGTCTCGTCCGTACTCTCGAGTTGGTGCACGAGGGAACCGACATCCGCCGTTTGATCAAGCTGTATCGCATCGCGACAATGGTCTGTCGGACGGCAACGAGCGATGAAGAGACCCGTTCCGCCCGCTGTACGAGTTTGTCACCCGCCCGCCCTACGGCCTGCCGCCTCGAGGAGATCGATCCGATGAACCGTCCACCCGGACTCGTGATCCGACATGTTGCGGCGGCGCAGGTCTGTCGGTCACAGGGTATTTGTGCCTAGCGACGAGCGACTGGAGGCTCTGCAACCGGTATCGCGGCCCGGCGCGACGCCCCCGTCGACCCCCACATCTCCCCCCGGCACCTCTGGTAGCCGCGGCCGGAAACGGCTGTCCATGGGCGCTGCCAGCGTATGGTTCGCCGTCTCCTATGGGTTGGCGATCCTCGGCTACCTCGCTGTCAACGCGTTCGCCGGTCGCCTTCTCGATGACACATTCGGCTACTTCGTCATCGCCATCACCGTTTCGACGATGGTTGGACAGCTAGGGCTGGTTGGTGCCCACAGGGGCGGTCTGCGCGAGGCCTCGCAGTTGGAGCCCGGCGACGACGCCGGCCTACGAACGCTCCGTGGCGACGTACGCGCCGTTTCCCTAGTCACGTTACCGCTGACGAGCGTCATCGCTGCCATGGTGACGTACGCCTTGGCCGATGGCCAGGACGCCGGTACCCGCTGGGCGGTCACCTTGGGTATGGGCGTGCTGGTCATGTTGGGTGGGCAGCAGAAGCTGTTGGCCAACTACCTCCGCGGCTTCGGACACATACGTTTCGCCAGTCTGCTGGAGGGACGGTCCGGTGGTCCACTCGTCGCTGGGTTCCAAGCCTCGCTCATCGCCGGCGTGTACTTCTTCAGGCCCGAGCTAGGACTGACCGGTGCCCTCGGTGCTACGGCGGTCGGCTATGCCGTTCCGGTGCTCCTGGCCAGGCGACGGGTCACGCAGGTCTGGAAGCATCTCGGCGGGCGGGACCATCTGTTCAGCGACCTACGCCACACAACCACCCATAACTGGCGCTTCGCGAGCAACCAAGTGGGGGCCTACCTCAACTCCACCGTCGAGCTGTGGCTGGCCGGGCTGGTTCTCTCGAGCGCCGAGGTCTCCTCGTTCGGAGCCGCGCTGCGCCTGACTGTGATCTTGGGAATCACAGCTACCTCTTTGCAGGTAGTGTTCGCGCCGGTGGTCGCCCGGCTGCTCGGGCGGGACGATCGCCGTCTCGAGGCACTGCTACGAACCGGTGCCACCTTGGCTGCCGCCGGTACGGCGTTGATTCTGATCCCCATGATTGTGATGCCGGGCCCGCTTCTGCAGTGGGTCTATGGCAGCGGCTTCGGGACCGCTGCGCCGCTCCTGCTGCTGCTGGCGATCGGCAACGTCGCCAATGTCTTGTCCGGGATGTGCGGCACGGTTTTGACGATGTCTCGCCAAGAAGGGCTGGCCGCAACAATCCAGTGGGTCGCCGTTGCGATCCGACTGGTGGCTGGCCTGTTGGCAGCGACGGCTTTCGGCGCCGTGGGTCTTGCTGTCAGCGCGGCAGTAGTCACCACGGCCGTGGGTATCACGCTGTGGGCGGTCACCTACCGCCGCACGGGGTTGTGGACTCACCTCACCCTTCGTCCCCGCCTGCGGTTGCTACGCGAGACAGCGGGCTAGCATCCGTTCCCCATAGTTTCCCGACGGCTCTACCGGTTTCGGGCGGTTCGACAGCGCGGCTGATCAGCCCTTGGTCCAGCTCGAGAGGTCTGTCTTCAGCAACTCTCCGAGCAGCCGCACATCGTCGGCGAAGTACGCCCTGAGCTCGGCCTTGGTCGACTCTGGAACGCGCGGCTTCGCCTGCTCGCGCCACCACAGCGAGTGCTTGATCCGGCGGATTACGGGGTTACTGCTGCGCAACGATGTGTGCCGCAGGCGGCGCATCGGATTCGCCAACAGCCTCGGTGGACGGTAGATGAGCCGGTGCATGGTGTTGGACCGGTAGGTCCTGGTGCTGGGATTATGAATGGCCCAGTCAGGAATCGGGTCCTCGGACAGGCCGAGGAAGTTCGTGAGTGAATGCCACACCCTCCCCGGATCGCCGGCCAGTGTCTCGAAACGAACGAAATGCACGCTCTCCCTCGGCGCGACGTCGAGAAGGTCGGACACCGCCTGCCCTAGCCGCCCGATCCTGGGATAGTCGACGAGCTTGGGGTCCAGGAGGTCGGCCGAGGGCAGCCGCCCCTCCAAACTGCGTCGCCAGGCCAGCGTGAAGTCGGGTTGGTCCTCGTTGAGGAGCAGTTGCTGGGTCCGGTGAAACGAGACGACGAGGTCGGCCGGGTTCCGCACGGCGACGATGAACCGCGCTTGCGGCATCTCTCTCACGATGCTGGGGACGGCGTCTTTCGAGTACAGGTAGATGGTCGACCCTTCGGCCCGCCTCGTAGCCTGCTGCGCCTCGGGCGACGCGAAGAGCGCCTCGTAGTCGTCACGGGTGCTGAAGCCGCGAGCCTCTCTCAGTTTGGGGTAGTCGCTGGCCCAGAAGACCGGCTCCTTGGGCTTTGAGAAGTACAGGTCTGGGTGCGAGGCCATCCACTGAGACAACGATGTGGTGCCCGCCTTGGGTGCACCCACGAGATATACCTCGGGGAGGGTCACCGGAGTCTCACCCTTGCGCTGAGATCGGGCATCGTGGCCGTGACGTTCTGGCTCCGGATCGCAC
>JACCSH010000277.1 GCA_013813125.1 Nocardioidaceae bacterium
GATGACGATCGCCCAAGAGGAGCCTTGCTCGCAGACGCAGCTTGCGTCAGCGCTGGGGGTTTCGTCACCTGCAGCGCTGAGTTTGCTCGACGACCTCGAGGCCCTCGGGTGTGTGTCGCGGGCGCGAAATGCCGAAGACCGTCGCCTGCTTTCCCTGACGCTGACCGAGGAGGGACGCAGCTGCCTCGTGCGGGCACGTCAGGCGATCGCCGGTGTTCAGGCGAGAATCGTCGCCCAGCTGGGTCCAGCTGGCGACGCTGACCTTCGAGCAATGCTGTCCCAGCTGTTGTCTCGGTAGCGACCCGGGCATACCAGCAGCTGCACCGGTCGAGGGTTTGAAGAAGACGCCTGTCCGGCAAGTGCCAGCAGGAGGAGATATCGAGAGTTGAGTCCGGCCGACGCAAGTAAGTTGAATTCGCTGTCGTGAGCCGGTAATACTGGCAGCAAGCATGAGTCCACTGGACTCAACCTTGAGCTCAGACGAAAGGAACACCATCATGGCACGTGCGGTTGGAATCGACCTGGGCACGACGAACTCCGTCGTAGCCGTTCTCGAAGGTGGCGAGCCCACCGTCATCGCAAATGCTGAGGGCGCCCGCACCACTCCCTCGGTCGTGGCGTTCGCCAAAAACGGCGAGGTCCTCGTCGGCGAGGTCGCCAAGCGCCAAGCTGTTACCAACGTTGACCGCACCATCCGATCGGTCAAGCGTCACATGGGCACCGACTGGTCCCACAAGATTGACGACAAGGTCTTCACCTCGCAGCAGATCTCGGCTTTCGTCCTGCAGAAGCTCAAACGCGACGCCGAGTCCTACCTGGGTGAGCCCGTGACCGACGCGGTGATCACCGTGCCGGCGTACTTCAACGACGCCCAGCGCCAGGCCACCAAGGAGGCGGGCGAGATCGCCGGCCTCAACGTGCAGCGCATCGTCAACGAGCCAACCGCCGCGGCTCTTGCCTACGGGCTCGACAAGGAGTCCGACCAGACGATTCTCGTCTTCGATCTCGGCGGCGGCACGTTCGATGTGTCTTTGCTCGAGATCGGTGAGGGTGTCGTCGAGGTCAAGGCGACGAGTGGTGACAACCACCTCGGCGGCGACGACTGGGATGCGCGCATCGTCGACTGGATGATCGAGAAGTTCAAGAACGCACATGGCACGGATCTCGGTGCCGACAAGATCGCCCGTCAGCGCCTCCAGGAGTCAGCGGAGAAGGCCAAGATCGAGCTGTCCTCGTCGTCCGAGACGACGATCCATCTGCCTTACATCACGCTGAGCCAGACGGGTCCTCTGCACTTCGAAGAAAAGCTCACGAGGGCCGAGTTCCAAAAGCTCACAACCGACCTGCTCGAGCGCACCAAGAAACCCTTCCAGCAGGTCATCAAGGACGCCAGCGTCAGTCTCGAGCAGATCGACCATGTGATCATGGTCGGCGGCTCGACCCGGATGCCTGCTGTCACCGAAGTAGTGAAGCAGCTGACCGGCGGCAAGGAACCCAACAAGGGGGTCAACCCCGACGAGGTCGTCGCTGTCGGTGCCGCCCTGCAAGCCGGTGTGCTCAAGGGTGAGGTCAAGGACGTCCTGCTGCTCGACGTGACCCCGCTGAGCCTCGGGATAGAGACTAAGGGCGGCGTGATGACCCGGCTCATCGAGCGCAACACCACCATCCCCACCAAGCGATCGGAGGTCTTCAGCACTGCTGACGACAACCAGCCCTCGGTGATGATCCAGGTCTACCAAGGCGAGCGCGAGATGGCGGCCTCGAACCAGCTGCTCGGCAACTTCGAGCTGACCGGGCTTCCTCCGGCACCACGCGGCATCCCGCAGATCGAGGTGACTTTCGACATCGACGCAAACGGCATCGTGCACGTGTCCGCGAAGGATCGCGGTACTAGCCGCGAGCAGTCGATGACCATCACCAGTGGATCGGCACTGTCGAAGGACGAGATCGACAAGATGATCGCCGACGCGGAGCAGTACGCCGAGGAGGACCGCCAGCGCAAGGAGGCGGTCGAGACCCGCAACCAAGCCGACTCGGCTGTCTACTCGACCGAGAAGTTCCTCAGCGAGAACGCCGACAAGGTCCCGACCGATGTCAAGACAGAGGTCGAGGTCGACATCACCGAGGTCAAGAAGGCCCTCGAAGGAGACGACGTCAGCGCCATCTCTGCCGCGGCGACCAAGCTGGCCACCTCCAGCCAGAAAATGGGAGCGGCCATGTATGCCGCCGGGGAAGCCGACGCTGCCAGCTCCACTGATTCCGCAACCACGGACTCGGGCGAGGACGACGGCATCGTCGACGCCGAGATCGTCGACGAGCCAGCGGATACGACGGCGGGTGACGCCGGGTCAGACACTGACGCAGGTCCTGACAGCTCCGGATCCCGCGAGGGTGGTGAGAACAGGTGACCCACGAGCAAAACGAGTCGCAGGGGCCAGTGATACGCGACAAGCGACGCATCGACCCTGAGACTGGTCGCCTCCGGGAGCAGCAGCCAACTGCGGCTCCCGCCAACCCCTCGACTGACGCGTCGGGCGGAGCTGCGAGCGGTGTGGCGATCGACACCGGCTCCGGTCTCGGAGGGCTATCAACCGAACCGTCGGAGGCAGACTCGATGCTCGCCGAACGCACCGCGGATCTGCAGCGCCTCCAGGCTGAGTACGTCAACTACAAGAGGCGAGTCGACCGTGATCGCGAGGTTGCACGTGACATGGCCAAGGTCTCGGTGCTGACAGCGCTGTTGCCGGTGCTCGACGACATCGGGCGCGCTCGTGAGCACGGCGAGCTGACGGGGGGGTTCAAGGCCGTCGCCGAGTCGCTCGAGCGCGTGGTCACCGGCCTGGGTCTGGTGCCCTTCGGTGAGGTGGGTGAGGCGTTCGATCCCCACCGCCACGAGGCTTTGATGCACAGTTATTCGGACGAGGTGTCCGGGCCCAGGTGCCAGGCGATCCTCCAGGTCGGCTACCAGTTCGGTGAGCGAGTGGTGCGCCCCGCCCGCGTCGCGGTCGCCGAGCCCACCGAAGTGGTCACCGCCGAGTCCGAGGCAGCGTCCACCGCCCGGACGGTTCCCACGGACTCGGGTGTCGGTTTCGATTCTGAGGCGGGCAGTGGCACCGACGAGACT
>JACCSH010000286.1 GCA_013813125.1 Nocardioidaceae bacterium
GCTCACCACCTCGTCTTAGACGTGTACGCGCAGCGTGACCTCGTCACCGCAGGTCGGGTTGACGTGGTGCACTTCTGCCTCGAACGGCTCACGCAGCCCGGCGTGGTGGGGCGTCTTGTAGTGGTCGAGGATGATCTCCTGATAGAGCGCCTGCAGATCCATCACGCCACCTTGAAGAAGCGCTTGGTCTGTTCGAGCCCCTCGATCAACGCGTCCACTTCGGCTGGTGTCGTGTAGAGGTAGAACGAGGCGCGGGTCGACGACTGCACCCCGAACCGGTGGTGTGCCGGCTTCGCGCAATGATGACCGGCCCGTACGGCGATCCCCAGCGAGTCGAGAACCTGGCTCGCGTCGTGCGGATGCACACCCTCGATCGCGAAGCTGACGGCGCCCCCGCGCACGACCGCCTCCGCGGGACCGAGGATGGTCAACCCGCCTACCTCGCGCAGCCGTTACAAGGCGTACGCCGTGATGGCCTGCTCGTGGGCCGCGACCTTGTCCATGCCGATCGCTGCCAGATAGTCGATCGCCGCTCCGAGTCCGACTGCCTGGGCTATCGGTGGGGTGCCTGCCTCGAACTTGGCAGGGACACGCGCATAGGTGGAGCGAGCCATCGTGACGGTCTCGATCATCTCGCCACCGCCCAGGAACGGCGGAAGCGCCTCGAGCACCTCACTGCGCCCCCACAACACACCGATTCCCGTTGGCCCGAGGAGCTTGTGTCCAGTGAAGGCCACCAGGTCGGCCCCGATCGCTGCCACGTCAACAGGGAGCTGTGGAACGGCCTGGGATGCGTCCACGACGACGAGCGCACCCACCTCGTGGGCGCGGCGGGCGATCTCCTCGACCGGGTTGATGGTGCCGAGCATGTTCGACACCCAGGTCAAGGACACGACCTTGGTTCGGTCGTTGATGAGCTCGTCGAGATTGGACAGGTCGAGCCGGCCCTCGTCGGTCAGCCCGAACCAGCGCAGTTGGGCGCCCTTGCGCTCGGTCAGCAACTGCCACGGCACGATGTTGGAGTGGTGCTCCATCTCGGTGATGAGCACCTCGTCGCCTACGCCGATCGTGAGGTCGCCGCGCGCCCAGGCAAGGGTGTTGGCGACGAGGTTCAGCGCCTCAGAGGCGTTCTTCGTGAAGATGACCTCACCGCGCGACGGTGCTCCGATGAATGCGGCGACCTTGTCTCGTGAGGCTTCGAACGCTGCCGTCGCTTCCGCGCCGAGCTGATGCACCGCCCGAGCCACGTTGGCGTTGTGCAACGCGTAGTGCTCGGAGAGGGCGTCGATCACCTGCTGTGGCTTATGGGAGGTGTTGGCGCTGTCGAGGTAGACCAGCGGCCGGTCACCGTCGAGAAGCCGCGTCAGGATGGGGAAGTCCGCACGGATCCGGTCGGTGTCCAGCAGGCCCGAAAGCGCAACGCTGTGGACTGTCATTGCCTCGACTCCTCTTGCATCAGTTGTCAGGCGTCAACGCGAACGTACTTGTCGTAGCCCTCGGCCTCGAGCCGCTCAGCCAGCTCTGAACCGCCCTCTTCGGCGATTCGACCGCCCACGAAAACGTGAACATAGTCGGGCTGGATGTAGCGAAGGATGCGGGTGTAGTGAGTGATGAGCAAAACAGCCCGGTCACCTTGCGAGCGGAACCGGTTGACACCTTCGGACACGACCCTCAGCGCGTCGATGTCGAGCCCGGAATCGGTCTCGTCAAGAATGGCGAACTTCGGGTTGAGCAGCTCCAGCTGCACGATCTCATGCCGCTTCTTCTCGCCACCGGAGAAGCCCTCGTTGACGTTGCGGGTGGCAAAGTCGCGGTCCATCGCCACCTTGTCCATGGCATCGTTGACGTCCCTTATCCAGGTCCGCAACTTGGGCGCTTCACCGTCGAGTGCGGTTTTCGCCGTACGCAAGAAGTTGGAGACCGAGACACCTGGCACTTCGACCGGGTACTGCATGGCGAGGAACAATCCGGCGCGGGCGCGTTCGTCGACCGTCATGCCGAGCACGTCGACCCCGTCAAGCAAGACGGTGCCATCGGTGACTGTGTATTTCGGGTGGCCCGCGATCGAGTACGCGAGCGTCGACTTGCCCGATCCGTTGGGACCCATGATCGCGTGGGTCTCCCCCGACTTCACGGTCAGGTCGACGCCGCGGAGGATCTCCTTCTTGCCGTCCTCGACGTCGACTGACACGTGCAGGTTCTTGACTTCCAGGGTTGCCATGCGGTCAAAGCTCCGTCTCGTTGAGGGGATGTGCAACGTCGACGACGACGGTGTCGCCCTCGACCCTGCAGGGATAGACAGGGACTGGCTCGTAGGCCGGCAAACTCGTCGGCTTGCCGGTGCGCAGGTCGAAGCGCGAGCCGTGGAGCCAGCACTCGATTTCGCATCCGGCCGCGTCGACGTCACCTTCACTCAAGGCGATCGCGGCATGCGAGCACTCATCGCGGATGGCGTAAACGCCGTCGTCGGCGCGCACGATCGCGATCTCCACGCCGTCGACGTCGACTGCCAGGACTCCGCCTGCAGGCACCTCGGCGAGGCCACAGGCACGCTGGAAGCTGCTCACGTGAGCACTCCCGAGCTCGGGTTTGAACCGACAGTCTGGGCGAGTTCTGACTCGACAGCAGCCAGCAGCCGCGCCTCGATGTCAGGCACCTTGATCTTCTTGATGATGTCGGCGAAGAACCCGTGGACCACGAGCCGTCGCGCCTCATCGGAGGTGACGCCCCGGGATTGCAGGTAGAAGAGCTGCTCGTCGTCGAAACGTCCGGTCGCCGACGCGTGTCCCGCTCCGACGATCTCACCGGTTTCGATCTCGAGGTTGGGAACCGAGTCGGCCCGGCAGCCGTCGGTCAACACGAGGTTGCGGTTGGTCTCGAACGTCTCGATCCCCTCGGCCACTTTGCGGATCAACACATCACCCACCCATACCGAGTGGGCGCCCTGACCTTGCAGGCCCCCCTTGTAGATCGCGTTGCTCTTGGTGTGCGGCGCGTTGTGGTCGATGAAGAGTCGGTGCTCGATGTGCTGGCCGGCATCCACGAAGTAGAGCCCGAGCAGCTCGGCCTCGCCGCCAGGACCGGCGTACCGGACGTTGGCGTTCATGCGAACGACGTCGCCGCCGAAGGAGACGGCCACGTGGCGGTAGCGCGCGTCGCGCCCCACCAAAGCCTCCTGGTAGCTCAGGTGAACCGCCTCGCGCGCCCAGTCCTGGATGGAGAGCACCGAGGTGTTGGCGCCGTCGCCGACGCTGACCTCGACCACCTGAGCCATCGACGACGCACCTTCGTGGACGAGGATGACCATGGCACGCGAGTGCGCGCCGAAACGAAGCGCGATGTGGGCTGCCTCGGTGATGCCGGAGTCGGTGCCATTCAGCGTTACGACGATCGGCTCGCTGAGTTCGATGCCGGCCGGAACGTCCACGAGCAGGGTGGACGGCACCTCGGCGATCACTCGGGCGCTGGTGCGGTCGTTCGGCACGAACCCCGAGATGCCGCGGAGCGCTCGAGCCTGCTCACCGTTCACGGCCTCGATGGTGACGCCGGCGGGCGCCGTCCAGGAGCACTCTGTCTTGCTCGGCTCGAACGCTGCGTCGCCGTGCAGCTGGCGCAACCGCTTGAGCGGGGTGAAGCGCCAGATCTCTTCGCGTCCGGTAGGTACCGGGTGGTCGCCGACGTCGAACGAGCCGACTGGGTGAAGGTGGCTCGCCACCTTGCCCGACGACTCGACAGCGCCCCCGACATTGGTACTACTCAACTAGCTTCCACTCTCTCTGTCTCACCACCGACTGCAACGGAACTTGCGAGGAACCCCGCCCCTCCAAGTGCGTCAGCCAACGGCCCCCTCCATTTGCAGCTCTATCAAACGGTTCAACTCGAGGGCGTACTCCATCGGCAGCTCGCGCGCGATCGGCTCGATGAAGCCGCGCACGATCATCGCCATCGCCTCGTCCTCGGCCATCCCCCT
>JACCSH010000150.1 GCA_013813125.1 Nocardioidaceae bacterium
CCCTCCGGCCCGACACGAGCCGAAGTCACACCCCGGCGCCTCCACCGACTGCGGCATCACTGCTGACGGCCTTCCGACGCCGGCGCCTCTTGCGCTGAGGGGCCAGCCCGAGCAGGTCCCCATGCTCGTTGTAGCGCACCACAAACGGTCTCAGCGGGGTGTAGGTGATGGCCGAGACCGATGCCGGATCGACCACGATGCGCTGGAAGTTGTCCAGATGGGTGCCGAAGGCGTCGGCGAGGACGGCCTTGATCACGTCCCCATGACTGACGGCGACCCAGAGCGAGTCCGGGCCGCGCTCGGTGGCGAGGCGTGCGTCCCACTCACGGATCGCCGATACCGCCCGCGCCTGCATGTCTCGCAAGGACTCACCTTCTGGGAAGGTGGCTCCGCTCGGGTGCGCCTGCACCACCTTCCACAGCGGCTCCTTCGCGAGTTGTTTCAGTTCCCGGCCGGTCCAGTCGCCGTACCCGCACTCGGTGAGACGGTCGTCGATCTGGATGTCGATCGGAGTCGGACGTGCCGCGGCAACACTCTGGGCGGTCTGCAGACATCTCTCGAGTGGGCTGGTAACCACTGCCACAAGGGGAAGGGGCGCGATGCGCTTGCCGGTTTCGACAGCTTGCGCTTGCCCTGCCTCGTCGAGGAGCACCCCGGGGCTGCGACCGGCCAGCACTCCACTGCTGTTCGCTGACGACAGGGCGTGTCGTACCAGTAGGACAGTCGCCACGCACACACCTTAAGGCCCGAGAACGCGCAACTGCGCGACAATGCATCTTGTGATACTCGACAGCGCGCTTTACCGGCACGGCACCCGGGTGCGGGTGATGGATGGCTCCCATGAACTCCGCGCTGCGAGATGAACTCCGTCGCGGAAACCCTCGGGCTGCATCGGTTAGCGGTCGAGGACGCCGTTGCGGCCCATCAGCGGCCGAAGCTCGAGCGATATGCAGACGACCAGCTGTTCATGGTGCTGAAGACTCTCTGGTACGTCGATAAGGACGATGCCGTCGAAACCGGTGAGATCGCGATCTTCGTCGGCAAGCACTACGTCGTCACGGTGCGCCACGGCGCCGGTTCGGAGCTCGGCGTCACCCGGCGGGAGCTCGAGGAGCACACGGAGATACTTGGCCACGGGCCCTACGCCGTGCTCTACCGGGTGTGCGACCGAGTGGTCGACGCCGACGAGGACGTGGCAAGCGAGCTGCAGACCGATGTCGACGAGATCGAGATGTCCGTATTCTCCGACCGGCGCAGCGGTGGCGATGCGCGGCGGATCTACACCCTGAAGCGGGAGCTGTCGGAGTTCCGGCGCGCCGTCGTACCGCTCCGTGAGCCGCTCACCCGCTTTGCCCAGCGCAATGTGGCCGGGATGCCCGCTGACGCCGCCACCTTCTTCAGGGACGTCGCCGACCATGTCATTCGGGTCCACGACCAGGTGGAGTCGCTCGACACGCTTCTGTCGAGCGCCCACGACGCGTATGTGGCCCGGATATCGGTGCAACAGAACGACGACATGCGCAAGATCTCGGCCTGGGTGGCCATCGCTGCTGTGCCGACCATGATCGCTGGTGTCTACGGCATGAACTTCGAGAACATGCCGGAGCTAACGTGGCGCTACGGCTACTTCCTCGTGGTTGGCGTGATGGTGACCGCGTGCAGTCTCATGTACCGCGCCTTCAAACGCTCCGGCTGGCTGTAGAGCTCACGCAGCAAATCCGAGGAAGACTGGCGGCATGACCGATAACTCGTGGAACGATGTCGACGCATATCTGTGCAACGTGCTCCTCGAGGAGGACGACACGCTCAGCCAAACGCTTCGTGCCAGCACGCAGGCAGGCTTGCCGGAGATCAACGTGACGCCTCCGCAAGGCAAGTTCTTGATGCTGCTTGCCCAGATTCGCGGCGCAACCGCCGTACTGGAGATAGGCACCCTCGGCGGGTACAGCACTATCTGGTTGGCGCGGGGCATCCAGCCTGGCGGACGCGTCGTGACTCTCGAAGTCGAACCCGCCTCCGCCGAGGTGGCTCGGGCGAACGTGGAGCGAGCCGGCTGCAGTGAGCTGGTCGACATCCGCGTTGCACCAGCCCTCGAAACGCTCCCGCAGCTGGCCGCAGAGGGCGCGGGTCCGTTCGACCTGGTGTTCATCGACGCCGACAAGGCCAACAGCGGGAATTATCTGCACTGGGCGCTCGAGCTCACCCGACCCGGCAGCGTGATCGTCTGCGACAACGTGATCCGACACGGACAGATCCTCGACGCGGAAAGCGCCGACGAGGACGTGCGCGGCACACGTGCCGCGCTCGAGCTGGCGGGCTCCGACGGCCGCCTCGACACCACCGCTCTGCAGACCGTGGGCGCCAAGGGCTGGGACGGCTTCCTTCTCTGCGTCGTGAAGGGCTAACCCCTCTATCGGCCGGGCCCAATAATCGGTGCACTACTGTCGGCGGCATGCTGCTACGCCATCTGGGCCGCACCGGCCTCAAGGTGTCTCGCCTGGGCCTTGGCACCCTGACCTGGGGGTCCGACACCGACGCCGCCGATGCCGAGCAACAGCTGCGGGCGTTCGTCGAAGCAGGCGGCACGCTGCTCGACACCGCGGCGAGCTACGGCGCGGGCGCGAGTGAGTCTGTCCTCGGGTCGCTGCTCGACTCGGTGGTCGACCGAGACGACATCGTGATCGCCACGAAGGCAGGCATCACCCGCAACCGCGGTGAGAGGATCGTCGACGTCTCGCGCCATGCCCTGCTGCGGAGCCTCGACGTCTCGCTCGAACGGCTCGGCGTGGACAATGTCGACTTGTGGCAGGTCCACGTATGGTCTGACGACGTACCGATCGAGGAAACTCTCAGCGCACTCGATCTGGCCCTCTCTTCAGGCCGGGCCGCCTACGTAGGGGTCTCCAACTACTCAGGCTGGCAGACAGCGCAGGCGGCCACCCTTCAGCTTTCCACGCCGGGGCACGCCCGCCTTGCCTCCACCCAGGTCGAGTACTCGCTGCTGCAGCGTGGCGTCGAGCGGGAGGTCATCCCGGCCTGTGAGTCGTTGGGTCTGGGCATTCTTCCGTGGTCTCCGCTGGGCCGAGGCGTCCTGACCGGCAAGTACCGCACCGGCATCCCCGCCGACTCCCGAGCAGCCTCACCGGTCTTCGAGCGGTACGTCGGAGAGCACCTGACACCTGCCGCCACGCAGATCGTCGAAGCGGTCTGCCGGGCTGCGGAGGGACTCGACCTGTCGCCTCCGACAGTGGCACTTGCCTGGGTCCGGGACCAACCCGGTGTCGTCGCGCCCATCGTCGGCGCGCGCACGGCGGCCCAGCTGAAAGCCTCGTTGCAGGTGGAGGACGTGACTTTGCCCGATGAGATCGTGGAGGCGCTCGATGACGTGTCCGCACCCCCGATGGGCTACCCCGAGATCTAGGAAGTCGGTGGGTCGGAGGCTGCCGCCTGAGTCGCCCGCTCCAGCGTGATGGCGGCCCCGACCAACGCCAGGTGTGAGAAGGCCTGCGGGAAGTTACCGGTCATCCGCTTGTTCTCGACGTCGTACTCCTCGGCGAGCAGGCCGACGTCGTTCACCAGGCCCACCAACTGGTCCATCAGATCCCGTGCCTTGTCAAGAGCCCCAGAGCGAGCAAGCGCAGCGGCCAACCAGAACGAGCAGGCCACGAATGGGTGTTCGTCGCCGGACAGACCGTCCACCCCGGTCTGGGTGCGGTACCGAAGCACCATCTTGTCGCGCAGCAGATCTTCCTCTACCGCCTTAATCGTGCCGAGCACCCGTGGGTCGTCGTCGGGCAGGAAGCCGACGGCGCCGATAAGCAACAGGGAGGCGTCGACCTCGTCGGTGTCGTAGTGCTGCACGAACGAGCCGCGTTCTTTGTTGTAGCCCCGGGCCAAGATCTCGGCTCGCACCTTGTCCCTCGCGGCCAGCCAACGCTCGAGCGGTGCCTCCAAACCGTGGCGCTCCACCGCAGTGACCGCCCGGTCGAAGGCGACCCACACCATCACCCGAGAGTGCGTGAAGTGACGGCGAGGACCTCGGATTTCCCAGATCCCATTGTCCGGCTCGTCCCAGTGGTCGCACAGGTCGTCGACGAGGGACCGCTGCAAGGCCCACGAGTCGGCACTGTCGCCGCGTCCGTTGGCCCGGGCCGACTCCAGCGCGCTCATCACCTCCCCCAGGACGTCTGACTGACGTTGATCCACTGCCCCGTTGCCGATTCTCACCGGCCGAGAGTTCGCGTAGCCGGGCAGGTGGTCCAGCACTCGCTCCGGCAGGTCGCGGCTCCCGTCGACGGCGTACATGATCTGCATGTCCTCGGGCTCTCCCGCGACTGCGCGCAGCAGCCACCCTCGCCACACTGTCGCCTCATCTTCGTAACCTGCCGACAGGAAGGCCTCGAGCGTCAGGGCTGCGTCACGCAACCAGCAGTAGCGGTAGTCCCAGTTGCGTTCACCTCCGAACGTCTCGGGTAGCGACGTAGTGGGGGCTGCGACGATCCCGCCGGTGCCCCCGTGAGTCAGCAGGCGCAGCACGAGCAACGAGCGCACGACCTGCTTGCGGTACGGGCCGGTATACGTGCCTCGATCCACCCAGTCCTGGGAGAGGTCGATGCTGTGGCGGAGACGCTCGTCCACGTCGAGCATCGTGGGAATGTCGCGATGGGACTTGAACCACGTCGTGGTGAAAGTGAAGGAGTCCCCCGGACAGACCTCGAACTCATCGCAGTGGATTCCGTCGGCGGCCTTCGGCAGCCGGGTCCCCCGCAGCACCAGCATGTCCGCGCCGGAGATTGCCGCGATGACCTCCGACCCCGAGGGGTCCTTGCGCCGTCGTACCCAGGGCCGCAACTTGCCGTAGCCGAAGCGAACCACCCACTCGTGGCGCATCGCGACCACGCCGCTGACCCCCTCGACGCGTCGCACCACATCGGCGCGGCCG
>JACCSH010000299.1 GCA_013813125.1 Nocardioidaceae bacterium
TGGCTAGCTCGAGTTGATCGACGGTCATGAAGGGTCCGTCGATCTTGACGCATTCATTCTTGTACAGGCCGATGACCGACTCGGCCATGGCGTTATCGAAGGAGTCCCCGACTGACCCGATCGAGGCGACCGCACCGGCATCGAGGAGCCTGGTGGAGTAACGGATCGCGGTGTACTGAGAGCCGGCATCGGAGTGATGCACCACTCCGTCGACACTGTGACCGGCTCGCTCGCGTACCCACAGCGCCATCTCCAGAGCGTCTAGGGGCAGCTCTGTGGGCATCCGGTCCGCCGTTCGCCAGCCCACGATGCGGCGCGAGTAGACGTCGCAGACGAAGGCGGTGAACCCCATCCGGGTCGCCGTCGCGGCGTAGGTGAAGTCGACCACCCACAATTCGTTAGGTCGGCTGGCGGTGAAGACTCGGTCGACCAGGTCCGGCGGCCGCGGCGTCGCCGGCGCCGGGTCGGGGCGGGTGGTGATGAACTGCTTGCCTCGAACGATGCCCCGCAGCCCCATCTCACGCATCAGGCGGGCGACCGTGCACCGGGCAACGACCACGCCGTCGCGTTTGAGGTGATGCCAAACCTTGCGAACCCCAGCGACCCCGCGGCCCTTCTCCCGGTCAGCGTGCACCGCGGCGATAAGCGGCTTGAGCTCGGCGTCGCGGACCGCTCGAGCCGACGCGGCCCGGCTCTTGGCGGCGTAGTAGGTGGACGGGGCGATCTTGCAGCCGTGCTCAGTGAGCACCCGGCAGATCGGCTCGACCCCGAACCGGTTCCGGTGATCGTCGATGAACCCGGTCACCACGGCAGTCGCGGGTCGAGCTCCCGCGCGAAGAACGAGGAGGCCGCCAACAAAATCTCGTTGGCCCGCTTCAGCTCGCGGACCTCGGCCTCCAGCTCCTTGATCTTCTTGTTGTCATCAGTGGTCGTGCCGGGGCGGCGGCCGGTGTCAATGTCGGCCTGCTTGCACCACCCTCGCAGAGTGTCTGGGACGACTCCGACCCGCGGACCCACCCGCAGCACCGCCGCGTTCAGCGACAGGCTCAGGTCCTCTCCACGGGCCTCGACCACCAACCTGACCGCGCGCTCACGCAACTCGTTGGGGTACTTCCTCGGTGCTGACATGGGTCCACCCTTCCGTGGGTTCGGACCCTCCATCAATCCCGGGGCGGTTCATTCCAACGTCTGCGCACCATCGTTCCAACTTCTGCGCAGCCGCGGCCAAAGCCAGGGAAACCTCGCCCAAACCAGGTTCCAAGCAATCGGGCGTCAGGCCATCTGCTTCTGCAGGTTCTCATCGAGGGCTGCCAGGAACTCTTCGGTCGTGAGCCAGCCTTGGTCGGCTCCCACGAGCAGCGCCAGGTCCTTCGTCATCTTGCCCTCCTCGACGGTCTGCACACATACCTGCTCGAGCGCCTCGGCGAACTCAGTCACCTCGGGGGTGCCGTCCAGCTTGCCCCGGTGCTTGAGGCCTCCCGTCCACGCGAAGATAGATGCGATGGGGTTCGTCGAAGTCGGCTTGCCCTGTTGATGCTGGCGGTAGTGGCGAGTCACCGTGCCGTGCGCCGCTTCGGCCTCGACAGTCTGGCCGTCAGGCGTCATCAGCACAGAGGTCATCAGCCCAAGGGATCCGAAACCCTGGGCCACGGTGTCTGACTGGACGTCGCCGTCGTAGTTCTTGCAGGCCCACACGTAGCCGCCCTCCCACTTCATCGCTGCCGCGACCATGTCGTCGATGAGGCGGTGCTCGTACGTCAGCCCGGCTGCGTCGAAGTCGGACTGGAAGTCCTCCTCGAACACCTCCTGGAAGATGTCCTTGAAGGTGCCGTCGTACGCCTTGAGGATCGTGTTCTTGGTCGACAGATAGACGGGATAGCCGCGTTGCAAGCCGTAGGAGAAGGACGCCCGCGCGAAGTCCTCGATCGACTTGTTGAAGTTGTACATGCCCATGACAACACCGCCGTCCGCGGGCATCTGCACAACCTCCATCTCGATGGGCTCTGACCCGTCGGTTGGCGTGTACGTCAAGGTGACGGTGCCGGCACCTGGGACCTTGAAGTTGGTAGCTCGGTACTGGTCACCGTGGGCGTGACGACCGATGATGATCGGCTTGGTCCAACCAGGCACCAGACGGGGGATGTTGCTGATGATGATCGGCTCGCGGAAAACTACACCACCCAAGATGTTGCGGATGGTGCCATTGGGAGACAGCCACATCTTCTTCAGCCCGAACTCCTCGACGCGCGCCTCATCCGGGGTGATGGTCGCGCACTTGACACCGACGCCGTGCCTCTTGATGGCATTGGCGGCATCGACCGTTACCTGGTCCTCTGTGGCGTCGCGGCTCTGGATGCTGAGGTCGAAGTACTCAAGCTCGACGTCGAGGTAAGGATGGACGAGGCGGTCCTTGATGAACTGCCAGATGATCCGGGTCATCTCGTCACCGTCAAGCTCGACGACGGGGTTCTGCACCTTGATCTTTTGCATACGGTCT
>JACCSH010000306.1 GCA_013813125.1 Nocardioidaceae bacterium
CCACCTACATGAACTCGTTGAGTGTGCTCTCGAGAAAGGCGGTCACCCTGGTCTGGAAGGTCACCAAGATGGCGGAAGCGATGATGATCGTCATCACCGTGATCATCACCCAACCGGGCACGTCGCCTCGTTCGGTGCGCTGTCGGAGCCGACGGATAAGCAGCGATGGGGTTCTCATGGTTCCTCCTGGTTGTGCCGGCTAAGGGGCCAGCAGATTGAGACCTACGACTCCGGGAAAGAAGGCGAACAACAAGGTGACGGGCATGATCAAGAAGACAACCGGCACCATCATTGCCACCTCCTTGCGCGCTCCCTTTTCGATCAGCGAGCGCTTGGATGCCTCACGCACGTCACCTGTCTGAGCAGTGAGGACGTCGACCAACGGGGTGCCGCGCTCGATCGCAACCGCGAACCCCTCGGCGAAACGGGAGACGATCGCCAAACCGCTGCGTCGTGCGAACGAGTCGAGGGCTGTAGCCACGGGCACCCCGGTACGCGACTCAGCCAGAACCCGTGCCAGCTCGTCGGGGAGGGCTCCTCGACAGCTGGAGACGACTCGAGCCAGTGCGGAAACGGGTCCCTCACCGGCAGCAACAGACAAGGTGAGGAGGTCCGCCACGGCAGGGAACTCGGCAAGTATCTGGTCCTCGTGTCTCCTGACTTGCCGGCTCAGTACGTTGTCTCTGAGCAGGATCGCCAAGAAGGCTGCCGCCAGACAGACCAGGAACCAGGGCAGCACCCGACCGGGCTCTCGAGCGGGACCGAGAAGGCCCAGCACAAACGCACTCCCGAACCCGGCCAAGCCCCACACGACCTGCGAGAACCGAAACTCCTCAACGCTCTCCCCTGTGCCGGTCCGCTCGAGCCGGCGTCGAATCGACTCGCGCCCGCCGAGGACACGCTCGAGGCGATCTGCCGCCCGCGAGACCATCGGTCTCGCCAACGCCATGAACGCCGACGACGGACGATCAGATGGCTCGACGGACTGCCAGGTGCGGGACAGGGTCGGAACATCGCGAACGTAGGGAGCGACGCGGCTTTCCAGCGTCGGCCTGCGGGTGGCCGCGAGCCGTCCGATTATCATCAACAGACCGAGGCCGAGCACGAGTCCGAGTGCCCCTCCCTCCCAAAGAGCCATCACGTCAGCACGCGCCGTTCCGCTGGCAACCGACCAAGTCGGACCATCAGCCGATAGGCGAGCAGACAGGCGGCTGCACCGATGGTGAGGACCATCACCCCCGCTGGGGAGCGATAGCGCCCGATTGCCTCTGGCTGCATCGACAAGGTCAGCAGCACAGCCCATGGAGCGCCCGCCGCCAGCCTTGCGCCGTTGACCACCCACGCTTGCCGCGACTCGAGTTCCGACCTCGTGCGCGCATCATCGCGCAGAAAGCGAGACAAGGCGCGCAGCATCCGCCCAAGATCACCGCCGCCAACCTCGCGAGCGATCCTCAGTGCCTCGACGACTCGGTCACCCACGGGGTCCGACAGGTCCTCCTTCAGGCGGTCCAAGCAAGCGGAGAAGCGCCCAGTCGCCAGGTAGTCGCCCCCGAACCGGCTGAACGAGGGTCGCAAAGGTTCAGGCCCCCGCTCACCCAGCTGGGTCAGCGCTTCGGGCAACGAGAGCCCGGCCCGCACAGCAGATGCGAGATTGTCGACAGCTTCCGGCCAGACCTCGGCGAGCTCACGCCGGCGACGTCGAGCTCTGCCGCGCACCATCGCGACCGGTAGGTACGCGGCGATCAGCGCGAACGCCACCGCGACAGGGGGTGTGCGTGAGACCAGCAGGACTGCAGACCCGGCGGCGAGGCCTGCCAGCAGAGACAGGGACAACAGTCCGAGCGGGGTCACACCGGAGATTCCCGCTCCTCGCAGCAGCTCCTGCGTACGTGAGCCAGCCGAACGTTTGCTTCGGCCCGCGGGCCGTGGACTGGTCTCCGCGCGCCAGATCAGGAGCAGACCGAGCCCACAAGCCAGGCCTAAGGCAGCACCCACGTCACGTCTCCATCAATCAACCACCGGACGCAGTGGTCCCGGCCCGGAACCGGCGTAGCTGCTTGCCGTGCCTGGTGCGTGGTGTGGACAGTTGGTCCATTCGTCGGTACGGCGACGGCCCTCGACTGCG
>JACCSH010000325.1 GCA_013813125.1 Nocardioidaceae bacterium
GCCGCATCGTCGATGAGCCGCGCGAAGAGTGCTCGCGTGTGCGTGGCAGGGTTAGACACTCCAGCAACCTACTGCACCCTTTTCGACGCACAGCCATGCTCGCCACCTCGGTAGATGAACGGGTGAGGTCAGGGGCGTCTACTGGAGAGGAAATGCGATGGCGCACTATCGGTCGGTCGGCTCAGTTCCGCCCAAACGACACACCCAACATCGACCCGACGGCGACGGGACACCGCTGGCATTCGAGGAGCTGATGGGGGAGGAGGGCTTCTTCTCGGACTCCTCGTTGCTCTACCACCGCAACCTGCCGTCACGGATCGTTGGGGCGGTTGACTGGCAGGTCGGCGACTTGTCGAGCGTGCCCAACCACCCACTCAAGCCCCTCCACCCCAAGCTGCACGACCTCTTCGATCCCGAAGACGTGGCGGAGGTGGACGTCGTCACTGGTCGCCGGTTGGTGCTGGCCAATCCGGACGTCCGCATCAGCTACGTCGTGGCCGGTGCGCCGTCGCCGCTGTACCGAAACGGGATCGGCGACGAGTGCCTGTACGTCGAACGAGGGCGCGCTCGGGTCGAGACGATCTTCGGAGGCTTCGACGTGGGGGGAGGAGACTACGTCATCCTCCCTCGCGCGACGACGCATCGGTGGCTGCCCGAGACGAGCGGAGAAGCTCTGAGGGTCTATTGCATCGAAGCCAACTCGCACATCACTCCGCCCAAGCGCTACCTCTCCAGGTTCGGGCAGCTCCTCGAGCACTCTCCCTACTGTGAACGTGACCTGCGCTGTCCAGAGGGCCCGCTTCTCGCGCCTGACGTGGGAGAAGATCCCTCCGGCTCGACCGACGTCTTCGTCAAGCACCGCGGCAGTGGCCCAGGCGGTGTCGTCGGGACCACCTTCACCTATCCGTTTCACCCGTTCGACGTCGTGGGCTGGGACGGTTGCCTGTATCCCTACGTCTTCAACATCTGTGACTTTGAGCCTCTCACCGGTCGGGTGCACCAGCCACCGCCCGTCCACCAGGTCTTCGAGGCGTACAACTTCGTGGTCTGCAACTTCGTGCCACGCAAGGTCGACTATCACCCCCTGTCCATTCCGGTTCCCTACTACCACTCCAACGTCGACAGCGACGAGATCATGTTCTATGTCGACGGTGACTACGAGGCCCGCAAGGGCTCTGGAATCGGCAAGGGTTCGATCACCGTCCACCCAGGTGGTCACGCGCACGGTCCTCAGAGCGGTGCCTACGAGCGATCCATCGGCGTCGACTACTTCGACGAATTGGCGGTCATGGTCGACACCTTCCGACCCCTCGAGCTGGGAGAGGCGGGCTTGGCCACCGATGATCGTGCGTATGCCTGGTCGTGGGCGCAGGGTGAGGAGGGACCGGCTGACGGCACCGGCTGACGGCCGCAGCGTCATTCGGCGTACTAAGGTTTCGGTGTGACGGGGGCAGGGTCGCGAGAAGCCAGCAAACCGGAGGCACGCGTGGCCGACGAGCCGATGGAGCTCACGGACCGCATCCTCACCGTGCCCAACATCTTGAGCATCGCTCGGCTGTTCGGCGTCCCGCTCTTTTTGTGGCTGGTGCTCGTGCCCGAAGAAGATGGCTGGGCGCTGGTGCTCCTCATGGTCTCGGGCATCACCGACTGGCTCGACGGCATGTTGGCGCGCACGCTGCACCAAGCCTCGAAGCTCGGGCAGATCCTTGATCCCGTCGCGGACCGCCTCTACATCCTTGCCGTCGTCATCGGGTTGGCGCTGCGCGACATCATCCCCTGGTGGTTGGCGGTGATGCTGCCGCTGCGAGACATCTTGTTGTTCTCGCTGGTACCCTTCCTGCGCACACGCGGCTACAGCGCACTCCCCGTTCACTTCCTCGGCAAGGCGGCTACGGCTGCGCTCTTGTACGCCTTCCCGCTGCTGCTCCTCGGCGACGGCGGCGGGCGGCTCGCGACGCTCGCGGACGTCTTGGGCTGGGCGTTCGCCATCTGGGGCACCGGGCTCTACTGGTGGGCGGGCATTCTCTACGCCTACCAGGTCGCGCAGCTAATGCGGATGCCCAGGAGAGTCGGGCACCAGTGACCCACCTGCCTGGTGGACTTCGCGAGGACGGTCCCGATGCCAGCGAGGCGCCTCACATCGGGCTCCTCACCCAAGTCATGACTCAGACTCTCGACCAGGACTATGCCGCCGTCGCTCGCCGGCGGGACCCTCAGGTGCCGGACCCGTCACCGCGGTGGCGCATCGGCGCCCTCTCAGTCCTGCTCGTGTTCGGTCTCATGCTCGGTGTCTCCGCGCTGACGACCGACCAGGAGCAGCCGTTGATAGCGGCCGAGCGAGCTGAGCTGATCGAGCAGATCGAGGCCGGCCAGTCCAAGCTCGCTGACCAGCAGCAGCAGTTGGCCGCGTTGAGCGACGAGGTTGCCCGGATGCAGTCGCGATTGGCGGCGGAGCTGACCGACGACCGATTGCTGTCCAACCGGTTGACCGCCCTGGGCGTTGCCGCAGGCACGATCGGCGTGACCGGGCCAGGTGTGGTGGTCACAGTGGATGACGCCAGGTACACCGGTGAGGAATCCGGAGGTGTCGTCCTGGACACCGACCTGCAACTGCTCGTCAACGGGTTGTGGGAGGCCGGCGCCGAGGCGGTGTCGATCGACGACCACCGCCTCACCAGCTTGACCTCGATTCGTCTCGCGGGCGAGGCGATCACCGTCGACTATCGATCGCTGGCGCCGCCCTACGTCATCGAGGCGACCGGCGATCCTGACACGATGCCGGCCCGACTGCTCGAGACTCGCGGTGGTCAGTTCTGGCTCGACCTGAAGACCAACTACGGAGTCCAGTTCGAGATCGTCGCCAAGTCCCAGGTGAGCATCCCCGCAGACCTCCGCGACCACCTGCTGTACGCCGCGCCGAGGAGGGCGACATGATCGCCGCCTTCGGGCTGGCGTTGGGGGTGCTCGCTGGGTTGTTGATGGAACCGTCGATTCCGGAGGCGCTCGCCCCCTACCTGCCAATAGCTGTGGTGGCCGCTATGGATGCGGTGTTCGGAGGTCTGCGCGCACACCTCGACGGAGTCTTCGACGACAAGGTCTTCGTCATCTCCTTTGTCTCGAACGTGCTGATCGCGGCAACGATCGTCTATCTCGGTGACCAGCTCGGCGTCGGTGGACAATTGTCGACGGGGGTGATCGTCGTGCTGGGCATCCGCATCTTCTCCAATGTCGCTGCGATCCGCAGGCACGTCTTCCATGCCTGAGCCCCCGACTTCACCCCCCGAAGGTTCGACCAAGCGGTCGCTCAGGAGCCAGTTGATCGTGGGCCTCTTGCTGGCCGTGCTCGGCTTTGCCGCGGTCGCGCAGATGCGACTCACACGGGACGACAGCGACTACAGCGGCCAGCGCCGCGAGGTGCTCATCGAGCTGCTGGACTCGCTGTTTTCGGCAGCAGAGCGGACTTTGGGCCAGGTCGACGAGCTCGAACGAACCCGCGACGAGCTGCTCTCCAGCTCCGAGCGACGCCAGATCGCAATCGACGAGGCCGAAAGCCGGTTGCAGGTGCTCGAGGTCCTCACCGGCACTGTCGCTGCGACGGGTCCCGGTGTCACGATCACCATCACCGACCCTGAGGATTCGGTGGCCGCCGCGAGTCTGCTCAACGGGATAGAGGAGTTGCGAGATGCCGGCGCAGAGGCAATCGAGATCAACGACACGGTTCGTGTCGTCGCCTCCACCTTCTTTACCGAGCAAGACGGTGAGGTGCTGATCGACGGTGTCGCGGTGCGGCCGCCGTACCTCATCGACGCGATCGGATCCTCTCACACACTCAGCGAAGCCGTGATCTTCCCCGGCGGCCTGGCCGATGAGATCGAGCGGCTCGGCGGAACGGTTTCGGTCGAAGAGGCCAACCTGGTCGAGGTGGGGTCGTTGCATTCGATCGATACGCCTGAGTACTCTCAGCCGACCGAGGGCTGACCCGAGCGAGGAGCTGGCTGTGATCCCAACAGATGTCAGATACACGCGTGAGCACGAGTGGGTGAAGGAGGTGTCCGAGGGAACGCTCCGGGTTGGCATCACAGACTTCGCCCAAGAGGCTTTGGGCGACATTGTCTACGTCGACCTTCCCGAGGTCGGCGAAGCGGTCGAGGCCGGTTCCTCCATGGGCGAGCTCGAGTCAACCAAGAGTGTGAGTGACCTTTACGCGCCGGTCACTGGCACGGTGACCGCCCGCAACGAGAAACTGCAGTCGGCACCTGAGCTGTGCAACACCGATGCCTATGGCGAGGGATGGATCGTTGAGATCGCTCCGGCCGACGATGCCGAGCTGCAGGGACTCCTGAGCGCGCAGGACTACGAGGCCACGATAACCTCAAGCTAGTAGATCATGGCCACACACCAACAACCGGCGCGGTCGTTCGCGCGAGGAGGTCTTGATGCCGTTCTGTACCGAGTGTGGCCACCACAATCCCGACGGCGCGAGGTTCTGTGCGCAGTGTGGGCACCGCCTGGTCGCCACCGAGCAAACGAACGTCGAATCCACCTCGACGATCCGGTTCGGTGCACCCGACCGGGCCGAACTTGAAGCCGAGAGCCAGCTGTCTCCGGCAGAAGAAGCCGCCGTCGAAGCTCTGCCCGCCGGCAGCGCGCTGCTCGTTGTGCAGCGTGGTCCGAGCGCGGGCAGCCGATTCCTGCTCGACACCGATGAGGTCTCTGCCGGGCGGCACCCTGACAGTGAGATCTTCCTTGATGACGTCACGGTGAGCCGGCGGCACGCGGTGTTCCGGCGCACGGCTGACGGCTACGTGGTGGCAGACGTGGGCAGCCTGAACGGAACATATGTCAACCGTGACCGCATCGACGAGGTGCTCCTGTCGGGAGGTGACGAGGTGCAGATCGGCAAGTACCGCCTGGTCTACTTCGACAGCTCCCGCGGCTAACCACCAGTGGCCTCGATCCCGGTCTCTGGGCCGAGCTCGCGACGCCGGATAAGCATCGGTTCAGTGCTCGCCGAGCTGCGCGCCGACTTTCCCGACATCACGATCTCCAAGATCCGCTTCCTAGAGACGTCTGGGTTGGTCCTACCCGAGCGCACCAGCACCGGCTACCGGAAGTTCTCCAGCGAGGACGTAGAACGGCTGCGCTACATCCTGACGGCGCAGCGCGACCATTACCTGCCGCTCAAGGTCATCAAGGAGCACCTCGACGTGCTGGCGCGGGGACTCCAGCCGCCCGCGGCACCGGGTGAGCCCGCACGGGCCCCAACCCTGCAGCCGTCCGATGACTTCCGCCTCGAGTCGCAGTCCGGCGACACGATGGCAGAGCTTCGTATGTCGGCGCAGGAGCTCGCCGCCAACGCCGACCTCACTGAGCTACAGATCCACGAACTGGTCACATTCGGCATCCTGTCACCTTGTTCCGGCACCGAATACTTCGACGCACAAGCCCTAGCGGTAGCGCAGACGGTCAGCCAGCTGACCGGCTTTGGTCTCGAGCCCCGGCACCTTCGTGTCTTCAAAACAGCTGCGGAGCGCGAGGTGAACCTGATCGACCAGCTCGTGACCCCGATCGCTCGACAGCGTGGCGGGCAGGGCCGAGAACGGGCGATGCAGGCGACCGCGGCGCTCGAGACCTTGGCGCTGCAGCTGCACGGGGCACTCGTGCGCGCCGCGCTTCGCAAGGAAGGCTGAGCGCATCCAACTACCGGCTCGCTGAGGGGTAGGCTGGGATCGTGCGTGAGGTTGATGTCGTGGGAGTTCGCGTTGAGATGCCGTCCAATCAGCCCATCGTGCTGTTGCGCGAGTCGGCCGGAGACCGTTACCTGCCTATCTGGGTCGGGGCCGTTGAGGCGACGGCGATCGCCTTCGCCCAGCAGGGGGTCGTGCCACCTCGCCCGTTGACGCACGACCTGCTCAAGGACGTGCTGCAGGCGACAGGGCATGAACTGGCCGAGGTGCAGATCACCGAAGTCAAAGACGGCGTGTTCTACGCGAATCTGGTGCTGGGGGACGGCATCGAGGTGAGCGCCCGCCCATCCGACTCCATTGCCTTGGCGCTGCGCACCGGCAGCCGCATCGTTTGCAGCGACCAGGTCTTGGACGAAGCCGGCCTGGCGGTGCCGGACGAACAAGAAGAGGAAGTGGAGAAGTTCCGGGAATTCCTCGACCAGATCAACCCCGAGGACTTCGACGCCGAAGAAGGCCCACGCCGCCGCGACTCCTGAGCTATTCAGGGTGAACTCTCGATCTCAACCTCTAGTTTAGGCTTCCGACACGCCGCACATATGAATGCGGTGTCGTTGACCGCCTCTCCGAACCGCCGTACGGTCAGGGAGTTAAGTCTCTGGCTGTAACTTCACCGGTGTTTCTCTGCGGGGAGTCTCGGCAGGACCCGATGCAAATGGAGGTTGCAGTGGCCAGTGAGAAACCCCCGACGAGGACGCGAGACACCGCCGACGACGAGGCCGCCCTGGCAGCGCGCGATGCGGCCGGCCGGCAGGGGCTACTCTTCGACGACGACGTCGCCCCGATGCCTGACGATGTCGGCTATCGCGGTCCGATGGCCTGCAGCGCCGCCGGCATCACCTACCGCCAGTTGGACTACTGGGCCCGCACCGGTTTGGTCGAGCCCACGGTACGTATGGCCGGAGGCTCTGGCACTCAACGCCTCTACTCCTTCCGGGATGTCCTGCTGCTCAAGGTCATCAAACGCCTCCTCGACGCCGGTGTCTCCCTGCAGCAAATTCGTACGGCGGTGCACCATCTGCGTGAACGCGGTACTGACGACCTGACTCAGGTCACGTTGATGAGCGACGGCGCGAGCGTCTACGAGTGCCGCTCGGCCGAGGAGGTCATCGACCTGCTGCAGGGCGGGCAGGGTGTCTTCGGCATCGCCATCGGGGGCGTGTGGCGCGAGATCGAGGGGTCCCTGTCTGACCTTCCCAGCGAGCAGGCCGCTCGGACCGTCGACCCGAACCATCCAGCTGACGAGTTGTCGGCTCGCCGTCAGTCTCGACGGATCGGCTGATCCGGCTGCTAGGGTTTGGGTGCCGCAACAGTCGCGTGGGAGAGCTCGATACCGCTCGGGGTATCGGCGCCGAAGGGGCAAATCCTCCCCGGAACCTCTCAGGCAAAAGGACCACGTGCTCTCGGCAACTCTGAAGTGGTGACGCGACAGAGGGGGAGGCTCGACCTACTTCGATCGAAGAGGAGCCTCCCGTGCCTGACCGACTCCCGCTCAGCGCGCTCGAGTTCAGCGCCCCCTTCTCGCGCCGGCACATCGGGCCCGACGCCGCCGACCAGCAGCGGATGCTTCGCGCTCTCGGCTACGAGAAGATGGCCGACCTGTTGGACGCGGCACTGCCCGAGAGCATCCGGGCCGCCAAGGGTCTCAACCTCCCGCCCGCACTCAGCGAGGTTGGCGCCCTCGAACGGCTGAGGGAGCTCGCCGAGCGGAACCACCCCCTCGTCCCGATGATCGGACTGGGCTACTTCGGCACCATCACGCCTGCTGTCATACGGCGCAACGTCCTCGAGAACCCCTCCTGGTACACCGCCTACACCCCCTACCAGCCTGAGATCTCACAAGGTCGGCTCGAGGCGCTGCTCAACTTCCAGACCATGGTCGGCGACCTCACGGGTCTGCCGACTGCGAACGCCTCCCTGCTCGACGAGGCAACGGCGGCCGCCGAGGCGATGACCCTGGTCTTTCGGGCAAACCGCACGAACGCCTCCTCGCGATTCATCGTCGACTCCGACGCGTTGCCGCAGACGATCGCGGTCATGCGGACCAGGGCCGCAGCGATGGGGATCACGGTCGAGGAGCGCGACGTCTACACCGACCTGCCTGCGGACGACATCGCTGGAGTGCTGATCCAGTACCCGGGCGCGTCGGGCCGGGTGGCCGATCCCGGGCCTGTGATAGACGCCGCTCACTCCGCGGGTGGGATGGCGGTGGTCGCGGCGGACCTGCTGGCGCTGACGCTTCTCGAGGCGCCGGGGACGAAGGGGGCGGACGTCGTGCTCGGGTCTACCCAGCGCTTCGGCGTCCCCATGTTCTACGGCGGACCGCACGCGGGTTACCTGTCGGTGGCGGATGGATTGGAGCGCCACCTGCCGGGTCGTCTGGTGGGCGTGTCCGTGGACGCCGACGGACGCCCGGCGTACCGCCTGGCTCTGCAGACCAGAGAGCAGCACATCCGCCGCGACAAGGCCACCTCGAACATCTGCACGGCTCAGGTGCTGCTCGCGGTTGCGGCGTCGATGTACGCCGTCTACCACGGCCCACAGGGGCTGTCCTCGATCGCCACCCGCGTTCACCGCTACACCAACGTGCTGGCGGCAGCTCTTCGGCGCGGGGGAGTCGAGTTAGTACACGAGTCCTACTTCGACACTCTGACAGTCCTGGCAGTCGGCAGGGCCGAGCAGATCCGCGTGCGAGCTCACA
The DNA here is from genome assembly GCA_013813125.1 of Nocardioidaceae bacterium. GTDB lineage: Bacteria > Actinomycetota > Actinomycetes > Propionibacteriales > Nocardioidaceae > JACCZJ01. Next base: position 8,446 of record JACCSH010000325.1, read on the forward strand.
CGCTGGGGCTGCATCTGGGCACGGACGGTCCCGACAAGGTCCGCATCAGCCTGTCCGAGGTCACCACCCGTGCACACGTCGAGGCGGTGCTCGAAGCGTTCGAGCTCGCGGCTGCCGATCTCGACGCGTTGGACGCAGCGACCGACGAGGTCATCAGTCAAGATCTGCGGCGCACGACCGACTTCTTGTCCCATCCGGTCTTCAACTCGCACCACTCCGAGACTGACATGCTCCGCTACCTGAAGCGGCTGTCCGACCGTGACTACGGCCTGGACCTAGGCATGATCCCACTCGGCTCGTGCACGATGAAGCTCAACGCGACCGCGGAGATGGAGCCGATCAGCTATCCCGGCTTCGCCGACCTGCATCCGTTTGCACCAGCCGACGACGCGCGGGGGTACGTCGAGCTCATCGACACGCTGGAGCACTGGCTAGCGGAGATCACCGGGTATGCGAGAGTGTCGATCCAGCCGAACGCCGGCTCCCAAGGTGAGCTCGCCGGACTGCTCGCGATCCGTGCCTTCCACGAGGCCAACGGCCAAGGACAACGCAACATCTGCCTCATCCCCTCCAGCGCTCACGGCACGAACGCAGCTTCGGCCGTCATGGCTGGGATGCGCGTGGTAGTCGTGAAGGCCACCCAGGACGGGTCGGTCGACCTCGACGACCTGCGGGCCTCCTGCGACGAGCACAGTGACGACCTGGCGGCGATCATGGTGACCTACCCGTCGACTCATGGAGCCTATGAGGACACCATCGTCGATCTCTGCACGACCGTGCACGCATCCGGTGGCCAGGTCTATGTCGACGGCGCGAACCTCAACGCGCTGCTCGGTCTCGCCCGACCCGGCGAGTTCGGTGGTGACGTGTCGCATCTGAATCTGCACAAGACATTCTGCATCCCGCACGGGGGAGGCGGACCGGGTGTCGGACCGGTCGCGGTCGCCGCCCATCTAACGCCGTACCTGCCCAGCCATCCGCTTCATCCCGACCCCGATCGACGCGAGGGCATTGGGCCGATCAGCGCAGCGCCCTACGGCTCGGCGGGCATCTTGGCGATCTCGTGGGCCTACATCGCCATGATGGGCGAGGCTGGCCTCACCGCGGCAACCTCCGTTGCTGTGCTGGCCGCCAACTATGTCGCGCATCGCCTCGCTGACCACTATCCCGTGCTCTACAAGGGCAAAGGTGGGCTGGTTGCGCACGAGTGCATCCTGGATCTGCGGTCGTTGACCAGGTCCAGTGGGGTGAGCGTCGAGGATGTGGCAAAGCGGTTGGTGGACTACGGATTCCACGCGCCGACGATGAGTTTCCCGGTGCCGGGCACATTCATGGTGGAGCCGACCGAGTCGGAGAGCTTGGCCGAGCTCGATCGTTTCTGTGCGGCGATGATCGCCATCCGGGCGGAGATCGCAGCCGTCGAGGACGGCACCGTCTCGGCGACGGACAGCCCCCTCGCCTACGCCCCGCATACGACCCGCAGCCTGGTAGGCGGCTGGGACCGGTCCTACTCTCGCGAGGTGGGCGCCTTTCCCGCGGGCTTGTCACCGGACAAGTACTGGCCGCCGGTCGGTCGGGTCAACCAGGCCTACGGCGACCGCAACCTGGTGTGCTCCTGTCCCGACCCGGCCGCTTTCGCCGAAGAGCCGGTATGACGGCGAGCGGCGTCCTGGATATCACCGCCGCACAGCTGCAGCACCAGGTCGCCCTCGAGCAGGCAGCAGCCAAGCTGCCATCGCTGGTGGCGGGTGTGGTTCGAGACGGCGAGCTCGTCTGGTCCGGTACACGCGGCACCGCTGTCCGCCGGGCTGCTCCCGAATCACCGGACGCCAACACGCAGTACCGCATCGGGTCGATCACGAAGACCATGACAGCTCTGCTCGTGTTGCAGCTCCGCGACGAAGATGTCCTCGATCTGGCGGACCCGTTGGACGAGCACCTCTCCGGAGTCCCCTACGGAGCTCACACCGTTCGCCAGCTGCTGGCGCACTCCGCGGGGATCCCGGCTGAGCCGCCCGGGCCGTGGTGGGAGCGCGGCCCAGGCGTCTCGTTTCCCGAGCTGTCTCGCCGTCTCGACGCCCGGCAGGCTCCGCTTCCGGCGGCCCAGCAGTACCACTACAGCAATCTCGCGTTCGGCCTGCTCGGAGAGCTGGTTGCCCGCAAACGGGGGACCAGCTGGTACGAGGCCCTGACGTCGCACCTGCTCGACCCGCTGGGTATGTCGCGGACCACCTACCTTGCCGAGCCCCCTGCGGCAGACGGCTTCAGCGTGCAGGCCTTCTCCGGTGCGCTGACCAACGAGCCCGCTTCCGACACGCAAGCCATGGCTCCGGCCGGCCAGCTGTGGAGCACCATCGATGACCTGGCTCGGTTCTCCGCCTTCCTCGCTGCCCCCTCCTCCGATGTGGTTCGGACCGGAACCGTCGACGAGATGGCCACGCTGCAGTCCGGCACGCCTGAAGAGGGTCTGATCGCCGGCTACGGTCTCGGGCTGCGACTCGCCAGGGCGGGGGAGCGGACGCTGGTCGGCCACACCGGATCGATGCCGGGGTTCCTGGCCGGCCTTTTCATCGACCGGTCGCGACGAACAGCTGCGATCGCGTTGGCGAACGGCACCGCCGGCATGCGGTGCCAAGGGTTGCCGCTCGATCTGTTGGCGACACTCGAGCGGTACGAACCCAGCTCGCCCCTCCAGTGGCGGCCGACGAGCGACGTACCCGCCGACATCGCGGAGATCCTCGGTGTGTGGCACTGGGGGGAGACCGCACTGCTTCTCACGTTCGACGGCAACGAGCTGCGGTTGGCACCGGTGACATCAACCGACGGATCGGCCCTGCGCTATCGACCCGTGGCATCGAACCGGTTCGTTGGGCTGAGTGGTTATCACACCGGTGAGACGCTGTCAGCCGTGCGTACGGCGGCAGGTGAGGTGAGCCACCTCGAGTGCGCGACCTTCATCTACACCCGGCGGCCCTACGACCCGAGCATCGAGCTCAGCTGGCCTGGCTGACGGTTGACATGTTGAAGTCGGGAATGCGCAGCGGGGGAGTGGCCGTACGAGGGAAGTAGTCGCCCCACTCGCGCGAGAACGATCGGACCGTCTCACCCGCAGCAGAAAAGCGGTTCAAGAGGTCGATCGGGCTCTCGTTGAACCGGAAGTTGTTCACCGCCCCGACCACCTCGCCGCCCTCGACGAGGTAGACGCCATCGCGGGTCAGACCGGTCAGGAGCAGCGTGTGCGGGTCGACCTCGCGGATGTACCACAGGCAGGTGAGTAACAGGCCGCGGTCCGTGTCGGCCACCAGGTCCTCGACACTGCCCGCGGCGCCGTCGACCGAAACCACCAAGTTGTCGATTCCGGGCGTGTTGTCGAGCGATGTCAGTCTCGCGGTGTGCCGAGACGTCACCAGTGCGCGCAGCACACCGTCATCGATCCAGCTGGTCGGGGCGATTGCCAGTCCGTTGTCGAAGACGCTCGCGGTCGAGCTGGAGGAGGTGGTCAGCACGAAGGGGCACGCGGTCAGCCCGCAGATGTAAGGGTCGGAATGCATGCGCACCCCCGGCTTGACGACCTGCTGGCCGACGCGGGTGCCGCCGGCAGGGTCGCTGAACACCGTCTGCCCTTCGAAGGCGTCACGGGCACCGGAGACCCAGTAGGCGTAGATCGCGAGGTCTGCCACGGCGGTCGGCGGCAAGATGGTGGTGTAGCGCCCGGCCGGCAAATCGATGCGTCTCTTGGCCCAGCCCACGCGTCGGGTCAGCTCGTCGGTCAACGAGTCGACATCGATCTCGTCGATCTGCTCCACCGCTCGCCCGACCCATGCCGATGCGGAGAAGTCGGTCGGCTTTTGAGTGATGCCGATGTGTCCGGTCGGCTGCTCGTGGCGGAGCCGGAGTCCGGTGCTGCTGGCGAGATAGGTGGTCGTCACATCATGTTCGACATACCCGTACAGCAATTGCTTCGTGGCGTTGGCACGGCCGAACGCCTCACCGAGCCGCTCGGCAAAGCCCATGAAACCGTCGAGCCCCGTGAGAGCCTCGGGCTCGTCGAAGTCAGGGGAGGGGTCTCCTTCGGCGAGGGGCGATGCGTCGCTGGCAGGTGCGGCAGCACGCGCGGCCTGATCGGCAGCAGAGACTAGTTTCCGCACTTGACCGGGGGAAGTCATCGAGCTGGTGAGCACCCCCACCGCTGCACCCTGGCCGCCGTCGACCATCGAGACCACGGTCATCTGCACCTCGGTCGTCACACCGTTTGTCGTCAGCGTGTTGTTGGCCCAGCGCAGGTTCGCGGTCGACGCGTGTCTCACCAGCACGACGCAGGAGTCGGCCGTGGTGCTCTCGAGCGCGACATCGAGAAGTGCCTGCGGAGTGGACACGTCAGCGGCCTCCTTCGGCAGTGGTGTTGAGCACCTTGATCTGTCGAAAGAGCGCCGACGGGCAACCGTGGCTCACCGCCGCCACTTGGCCTGGTTGTGCCTTGCCACAGTTGAACGCGCCACCGAGGACCCAGG
>JACCSH010000156.1 GCA_013813125.1 Nocardioidaceae bacterium
CCTCCAGGGATGCCCCGCCCGCCCACTGGTACGCCGCCCATGCAAAGCCGAGGTCGGGTTCTCTCAAGAAGCTCAAACGATGGTTGCGCTCGAGCGAATCGAGCTCACCCCAGATCGACACCATCTCCGCCAAGACGCGACGCACCGCTCCCCCAGGCACACGCGGTCGGTCCGCATCGTCTGGGCTTCGGGACTCGTAAACCAAAGCGGACAGGCAAGCAGCCAACGCCGGTGGTTCCAGGCCCTCCCACACCGAGCGCCGCAAGCACTCGGCGGCGACCAGGTCCAACTCGCTGTAGATCCGCGACAAGGACTCACCGGCAGGCGTGACTCGATCGTCAAGCAGATAGTGCAGATCTTCGAGCACCTCACACACCCGATCGAACTGCCGAGCGATCGTGTTGGTCCGTTGCTCGATGCGTCTGCGCATCGTGTCGGTCTCGCGTTGAAGCTTGAAGTGACGCTCGGCCCAGCGGGCGTGCGTCTCGCGGTCCTCACAAGCAGAGCACGGGTGCTCAGCCAAAGCTTGACGCAGTTGACGTACCTGCGGATCGTCGGAGGCTGGACTCCGTGAGGTCCGCCCCTTCCGTCCTTGGCCGTCTCGGCCCAGCAGGTTCCGGCCCGGGAGGTCCCTACTACGGTCCCGCAGGGACGCTGCCAGGTCGCGCCGCTGCTGGGGGTTGCGCGGGTTGAACGCACGCGGGACCTTCATGCGTGCCAGTGGCTCCACCGGAACCGGGAAGTCGACCGTTGAGAGTCTCCTGGCCTGCCGGTCCAAAGTCACCACGAGAGGCCTCGGCCCCTCGCGCGCTGAGCGCATGCCCGGATCAACGACGACAGCGACGCCGGCCCATCGCCCGGCCGGCACGTCGATCACGTCGCCGATGCGTAACCGGTCGAGTGACTCCACCGCGGCGTCTCGGCTGTCAGCTTTGCGGCGTTTGAGCAGCGACGCCTCACACTCGGACAGCGCCCGCCGCAAGCGGGCGTACTCCATGAAGTCGCCTCTGTCGCAGGAAACGGCTTCGGCATAGCCCTCGAGCGCCTGCTCGGCTTTGCGAACCTGCCGAGCCAAGCCGACAACGGCCCGATCGGCTTGGAACTGCGCAAAGGACGACTCGAGCAACTCGCGTGCGGTCTCCTTGCCGAACCGGCGTACCAGGTTGACCGCCATGTTGTACGACGGTCGAAAGGACGAGCGGAGCGGATAGGTGCGGGTTGACGCGAGCCCGGCCACCGACAACGGGTCGAAGTCAGGAGCCCACACCACCACGGCGTGGCCCTCGACGTCGATTCCCCGTCGCCCCGCTCTCCCGGTCAGCTGGGTGTACTCGCCTGGGGTGACGTCTGCGTGGCTTTCCCCGTTCCACTTCGACAATTTGTCAATGACCACCGACCGCGCGGGCATGTTGATCCCCAACGCCAGCGTCTCGGTGGCGAACACGACTTTGACCAGGCCACGCGAGAACAGCTCTTCGACACACTCCTTGAAAATGGGCAGCATGCCCGCGTGGTGCGACGAGATGCCCCGCGTGAGGGCCTCGGACCAGTCGGGATAGCCGAGCACCTCCAGATCGGAGTCGAGCAGCCGCGACGTCTTGGCTTGGACGTGCGTCCTGATTGCATCGCGTTCGGTCTTGGAGGTGAGCCGCAGGTTGGCCGATAGGCACTGCTGGACGGCCGCGTCACACCCTTTGCGACTGAAGATGAACATGATCGCCGGCAGCAGTCCCTGCTCGTCGAGCGTGGCCACGACATCGAGGCGGCTGGGGACAAGTCCCCTGTCGCCACTTCGAAGGGCAGAGTCGCGCCTGCCGCGAGAGTCACGCACCCTGGCTTTGCGCCAGTCGTTGCGGGCGACGGAAGTCAGCTCAGGGTTGACCCGGGCCTGGCGGAACTCCGCCGAGTCCGCCCCAGCCTGCGTCGCTTCAACCTGACCTTGAGGGTCAGAGTCACTCTTGAAGAGGTCGAGCAGCCGTTGCCCGACCAGCACATGCTGGAACAGCGGCACGGGACGGCGCTCTTCTACGATCACGTCGTTGCTGCCCCGCACCGTGCTGAGCCAGTCACCGAACTCCTCGGCATTGGACACTGTCGCCGACAGCGACACAACCGCGACTGACTCGGGCAGGTGGATGATCACCTCCTCCCACACCGCCCCCCGAGAGCGGTCCGCCAGGTAGTGCACCTCGTCCATCACAACGAAGCGCAAACCCGTCAACGTCAGCGAGCCGGCGTACAGCATGTTGCGCAGCACCTCCGTGGTCATGACGACGACGGGCGCCTCCGCGTTGATGCTGTTGTCACCGGTGAGCAGCCCGACCTTGGCCGCGCCGTAGCGCACCGTCAGGTCTGCGAACTTCTGGTTCGAGAGAGCCTTGATGGGTGTCGTGTAGAAACACTTCCCCCCCTGCTCCAAGGCGAGATGGACGGCGAACTCCCCCACCAACGTCTTGCCGGACCCGGTAGGCGCGGCGACGAGCACCCCCCGCCTCCGTTCGAGGGACTCGCATGCCTGACGCTGGAAGGGGTCGAGGCTGAAGTCGTAGAGTTGTTCGAACTCCGTCAAGACGCTCATGCGGCGGTCACCACAACGTCCAGGAACACGATCGCGACAATACTGGCGCCGGGCGGGTGTCTTGGAGTCAGAGGGCTATCGACACGGTGAAGTTGTTGGATGGCGCGCCGACGGACTTCGCTACCCGGCGCACGACCTCGCAGGCGAGGTTCGCATCGAATCGGGTTCCGGGCGCGGCAGCGGCAAGGTGGCCGTCGACCTCGAAAAGCAGCACTTCGCCGAACTGCCAGGCCTGATGGGCGGCCCGGCGCTCTGGCTCAGGGCAGACCGGGGAAGGATAGGCCGCGTCGACGGCCAGCAAGTCCAGCTGGCGGCTCAGGCCAGCTGCATTCTTGAGCTGCCCGCTGATCCGGGCGGAGCCGTCGAACTTCGTCGTTGAAGTCCAGGTCACCGCGTCGGTGCCGAGCCAGTCCGGCAAGTCGAACGCATCAAACCCACGGATCTCCATAGGGCCCGATCGTATGTGTCGGTCCGACAGGTCATATCGGCGACGCTTCGTCGTCGACGAAACTGTCGTAGTCAGGTTCACCGTCGAGACCCCGGCGCCGGTCGACGAACCGGGCGATCTGCTCGGAGATCAAGAACAAGAGCGTCATGGGGATAGCCAGCAGCAACATCGTGATGGGGTCGGTGGAAGGGGTAGCAACTGCAGCGAAGACGAAGGTGGCGAAGATGATCCAGGACCGCCACCGGCCCAGCTGGCGGGCCCGCACCACGCCGGCGAGGTTCAGCATCACCACGAACAGCGGCAGCTCGAACGAGATGCCGAACACAATGAGGATACGCAGGATGAAGTTGAGATAGTCCCTGACGTCGATGAGGTTGCTGACGTCCTCGGGCGTGAATCCCAGCAGCACCGTCAGCCCCTTTGGCAGGACGTAGTAGCCAAGCAACACACCAGAAACGAAGAGCGGTCCTGCGATCGCGACGAAGATGATCGTCCACTTGCGCTCCCGGCGGTGGAGGCCGGGCATGATGAAGGCCCAGAGCTGATACAGCCAGATCGGGCTGGACAGCACGATGCCTGCCGTCAGGGCAACCTTCACCTGGAGCATGAAGCCACCGGCCACGGAGTTGATCACAGCCCTGATGTCGACGTCGCCGTCTTGTTCGAGCTGAGCGATCGTGGAGTCGAGTGGCCGCTGCAGCACGTTCAGCAGTTCCTGGTAGTAGATCCAACCGACGACCGCCCCGGCGAAGACAGCGCAGACCGAGATGAAGAGCCGGTTTCGGAACTCCCGGAGGTGCTCAGCCAGCGGCATCCTGCCGTCGTCGGACTTGGTCGGCTTCGGGAGGCGATCAGATCGGCGTGGGCGGGCGAGAATTGCCACGGTCAGTCAGTTGTGGCCGCGCGGCAGCGCTGAGTCAGCGGTCGCGTTCGGTATCGGGAGGCGGCAGCACCTGTGCCGGCGGAGAAGCCGCAGCTGTGTTGTCCATAGCAGGGTTCAGCGGCGGCGGCGGACTGGCCGTCGGAGGTGGGCTGATCTGTGCTTGGGTGCTGGTGCTACCGGACGGGGGCCTCACATCATCGTCGTCGTCGTCTATCAGACCCTTGGTCTCCGACTTGAAGATGCGTAGAGCCCGACCGCTGCCCCGAGCCAGCTCGGGCAGCTTCTTCGCCCCGAACAACAGCACAAGAACGAAGATGATGAGAATGATCTCGGGAGCGCCGGGGGTTCCGATTGCGGCGAGGGACATGTGTGCCTCTCAGAGGAAGGTCATCCGTCGGTCGATGGGTCTTCATCGTACGCCGTTCGGCCGCCACGCCGGAATGAAACTCACGATGCATACTGCTTGAGCGCCTCCGCCGCACTTCGCCGTACCCGCTCGGAGAGCAGCACAGGCTCGACCAGTCGTGCGTCGCCACCGAGCCTGAGGATGAGCCGTTGCAGCCAGCGCTCGTTTCGAAAGCGCAGCGACACCTGCAGCCTTCCGCCGCCGAGCTCTCGCTGGGAGTCGATCGGATAGTAGTCGGCCACCCAGCGCGCTGCCGGCTCCAGCTCGATCACGGCGAGCGGATCGCTGGCGTCCGGCTGGAAGATCCCCCGTGACAGGTCAACCCGGTGGGACTCGGCGTGTGGCGTGGCGGGAGTCTCGAGCAAAGCCGCGCCCGTGATGCGGTCAAGGCGGAACATCCGCACTTCGTCCACCCGGTTGCACCACGCCTCGAGGTAGACCTGGCCCTCGGAGAAGATCAGCCGCATCGGGTCGACTACCCGATGCGTCGTCTCGTCGCGGGCCGGCACATAGTAGGTGAGCTCGAGCTGTTTGCTCTCTCTCAACGCGGAGTCCACCACCGCTCTGGTTTGGGCGTCTACCGGGTCGACGTGGACGTCGACGGCAGAAGCGCGCGACGCGACGTCGCCGGCGGCGGTCTCCAGCTTCGCCAAGGCGCGGTCGACGGCATCTCTTTCCTGTCCGGCGGTCTCACGCAATGCCCGCAAGGCCACCATCAGCGCCAGCGCCTCGTGGGGCGCCAGCCGTAAGGGCCGGGTCAAGAAGTCGGCGTTACTCAGCCGAACAACTCCTTCTCCGTCCAGGGCGTCCATGTCGATGTCGATCATGTCGCCGGTGACTGAGTTGGGCAGCCCGCAGAACCACAGCACCTTCAGATCCTTGACGATCTGGGCTGGCTTCACCCCGAAGTCCTTCGCCACGTCATCAACGCGGATGCCTTCTCGGGCGCGCAGGTAGGGCACGAGCGCGAGCATCCGCTCAACCTGATCTTTTGCGTTCGCGCTCATCTCGCAGCCTTCGTCCGGCTCATCAAGCGGCGTCCATTGCGATGGCGGTCAAGCGGCGGACCACCCTCTCGCGAACCTCTATTGGAGCCACGACCACCACGTCGGGGCCATAGGAGAGCAGCTCGTCTGCAAGCGACTCCGCGCTTGCGAAGGCAAGTTCGAGCTCGGTCCAGTTGTCGTCTACGGGTGCTGATCGAGCGGCTCTGCGACGCAGCGCGTCGCCGGCACCGGTGCGGACCCGAATCGTCGCTGAGCTGTCAGGAGGCGGGGGGGCCAGCGACTGGGCCAGCGCACGCAGGTCGAGGTCGGCGGGTGCTTGGAAGCTGTCCGGCCTCCCGGTGAAGGTTGGCTGTCCACTGATGCGTGACAGGCGGAACATCCGCGTGGCGTCTCGGTCTTCGTCATGGCCGACGACGTACCAGTGGCCATGCCACGACACGATTCCCCAGGGCTCCATGCGTCGGGTCCCGGACACCTCCTGTCCCGGCCTCTGGTAGTCGAACGTGAGCGGCCGGCGATGTGTCACCGCAGCAAAGACGGCATCGAAGGCCGGCTCGTCAGTGGCGAGTTGCGGCTCCACGATGGCCAATGCGGACTCGTCCACGGCGATCCCTCCCGCGCGCAGCTTGCGCAGGCCCTGCGTGGTGGCCGACGCCAGGCTCGCGTGTTGCCACACCCGTGCCGCTAAGCCGACGACAGCCGCCTCATCGGCCTCGAGGCTGACCTCGGGCAGCTCGAAGAGATCGCGCCGCACTCGATAACCCACCTCGTCGTCGAACGCCTTGTCGAGCGTGCCGACCTCGATCGGCACGCCCAGCACACGCAACTCCTCCTTGTCCCGGTCGAACATCCGGTCGAAGGCGTCATCGGAGAGGCCATGGTAGGCCTCGACGGCTTCGCGTATCCGCTCCTTGCTGATGTAGTGCCTGGCCACCAGCAGACAGATGGTCAGGTTCATCAGTCGCTCCGACTTGTGCGCTGTCATCTGCTCGACCTCCTCCGCTGCGGCGTCCTGACTGTCAGGTGGCTGCCAAGATATCTATGGCGAAGATCAGGTCGGAGTTCGCCGGGATGTCCTCGCCTTGGGCCTGGGCGCCGTACCCGAGCTTGCTGGGAATGACCAGGATGACGCGCGAACCAACGGTTTGGCCAGCCAGGCCCTGTGTCCATCCCGCTATCACCTGGTCGAGCTGGAAGGTCCGGGAATCCTCCGCGGACCACGACTCGTCGAAAACCTTGCCGTCTGGGTAGATCTGGCCGAGGTATTCCACGGTGAGGGTTTGAGTCTTCTTCACCTTGGGACCCTCGCCCTTGAGAATCGGATAGACGCCGAGCTCGTCGACCGACTTGGGTGTGGTCTTGGTCGCGACGAACTCCTTCGGCTGCTCCTCGTCGTCATACGTGAGGGTTGGCACCGTGTCGGGTGCCGTCATCTCCTTGCCGGTGGCCATGTCTAGGGGGGTCATGACATCCAGGACATCGACGACGAATACCAGGCTGTCGCCTTTGCGAACCGTGGTGCCGTTGCCGTTGGGGTCAAAGCCGTCCACGGAGGCGATAGCCAGCAGGACTCGGTCGCCGGCGTGGGCACCTCTCAGTCCTTCCGCGAGTCCGTTGATGACCTCGCTGAGCCCGAACGTGACTGGCTTCTTGTCCCAGCTGCTGACGAACTCGGCGCCGTCGCTGGCATTGGTGCCGACGTAATGGACGGTCACCGTCGAGTCCGGCTCGACGGCGTCGCCCTCCCCATTGCCTGCCGCAATCACTTCGCCGGCTGTCTCCGCGAACGAGATCGGAGCCTTGAATTCGACCGTTGGCTTCTCTTTGGGCGAACCGGTGACCGTCACGTCGGAGATCGTGGCCTCTTTTGGCGCTGCCGGAGCCTCCTCGGCCGCTTCCTCGGCGCAGGCAGCGGTCAGCGCCAGCAGGGACAGGACAAGTCCGACGACACGTGGACGCACGCGAGAACACCTTCCGGTTCGGGGCTCGGCAACCTCTTGAAGGAACGAGGCAACAAGGCTGCTCAGAGTAGCCTCACATCGACTCGATGAGACGCTCGACCCGTTCGTCGTGGGAACGGAACGGGTCTTTGCACAAGACTGTGCGCTGCGCCTGGTCATTGAGCTTGAGATGCACCCAGTCGACGGTGAAGTCGCGTCGGCGTTCTTGCGCTTTGCGGATGAAGTCACCCCGAAGTCGAGCCCGCGTGGTCTGCGGGGGCACGGACTTCGCTTCGAATATCGCCAGATCGGTCGTCACCCGCGCAACGGCTCCGCGGTTCTGCAGGAGGTAGAACAACCCCCGTTGGCGGTGGATGTCGTGATAGGCGAGGTCAAGCTGTGCGACGCGGGCCGAGGTCAGGCCGAGCCGATGCTGGGCGCGGTAGCGCTCGATCAGGCGGTACTTGATCACCCAGTCGAGCTCGCGTTCCACCAGACTCAGGTCCTCTGACTCGATGGCCTTGAGCCCGCGCTCCCACAGGTCCAACGCGGCGTCGATAACCGGCGTGCGAAGCTCGCGGCGATCCACGAAGTCATGGGCCTTGCTCAGGTACTCACTTTGTATGTCGAGCGCCGAGACGTCCCTGCCGTTGGCCAGGTGCACCTTGCGCTGGCCGGTCATGTCATGCGAGATCTCCCGGATGGCACGGATCGGATTCTCGAGGGTCATGTCCCGCATCACGACACCGGCCTCGATCATGCGCAGCACCAGATCAGTGGAGGCGACTTTGAGCAGGGTCGTCGTCTCGCTCATGTTGGAGTCGCCCACGATGACGTGGAGGCGGCGAAAGCGCTCCGCGTCGGCGTGAGGCTCGTCGCGGGTGTTGATGATCGGCCGCGACCTGGTGGTGGCGCTGGAGACGCCTTCCCAGATGTGCTCGGCGCGTTGACTGACGGAGAACACAGCACCGCGTGGCGTCTGCAGCACCTTGCCTGCGCCGCAGACGATCTGGCGACTGACCAAGAACGGGATCAAGACGTCGGCAAGGCGGGAAAACTCACCATGGCGCGCCACGAGGTAGTTCTCATGGCATCCGTAGCTGTTACCGGCTGAGTCGGTGTTGTTCTTGAACAGGTAGACGTCTCCTGCGATGCCCTCTTCGCGCAGCCGGCGCTCGGCATCGACGAGCAAAGCCTCCAGGACACGTTCCCCTGCCTTGTCATGGGTGACCAGGTCTACGATCGAGTCGCACTCAGGTGTGGCGTACTCAGGATGGCTTCCGACGTCGAGGTAGAGCCGGGCACCGTTCTTCAGGAAGACGTTGCTCGAGCGGCCCCACGAGACGACACGACGAAACAGATAGCGCGCGACCTCGTCAGGCGAGAGGTGACGAGAACCCTTGAAGGTGCACGTGACCCCATATTCGTTCTCGATGCCGAAGATTCGCCGATCCACACCACCAGACTAGGCGACCGGGTCGGGAACTGGCCCGAGGAACCTACAGCAATCCTGCATGGTCGAGGCCCAGGTAGACCAGCTCATTGCCCGTCATGCGCCCCGAGCGCAGCTCGCTGCGCACCTCGGTGACATCGAGCACCACTGGCTCGCAGTCCTCGAACTCGTCGAGCATCATCTGACCGCCCGGCTGGCAGTTCCGGGCGATCACGACGTGCCGCTGACCCGTCGAGGAGGCGCTCATCGCGGTTACCACGTGCGCCAGGTCGGTGCTGACGAAGCCGGTTTCCTCAGTCAACTCTCGAGCCGCTGCCTCAACCGGGGTCTCCCCCGCATCGACGAAGCCACCTGGGACGTTGAGCACTACCCGGTCCGGCCCTGGCCGGAACTGCCGCACCATGACGAGGCGCCCGTCGGGAGTCAGCGCCAGCACTCCCACCGTCTGGCCGCCGTCGAACATGTCCCACTGGGCGATTCGCTCGTCGGGCAACTGGTAGGTGCGC